>WGCR01000234.1 GCA_015493675.1 Anaerolineae bacterium | reverse complement strand
GAATGAAACATCACGATAATCCCAACATAGCACTCGTCTTCGACCTCGTCAAGGCCTTTTCGGCCATGATTATCAAACTGTCATGGCAAAAACGGGCATTTTCAAGGAGTGTGAAAAAAGTGTAATTTAACGCTGAGGCCCGAAGGTCTCGCTCCCCTAACCAGGACAAGTCGGAGCCCAAAAACTGATCTCACGCAAAGCATGTCCTGAGCGTAGCCGAAGGGTCGCCAAGGCGCTAAGTACGCGTCCAAGAATTAGTTCCCTTTTTGCGGTTGCCGACTGAAGTCGGGCTTTTCAGGCCTGCGGCCACGAAGGCGGCCTTCGCCGCCTGACCGAATCCCGTTGTTGGGGCGCCGGAGGGCGACCTCGCGGCGCAATCTAATTCAGCTTCCTTATCTCCTTCCCCGCCCGTCCCGGAGCGGGGGAGGAAGCAAAGGAGGGGGCCTGCGCCTAAAGCGCCCGAGTTCACTCGGTCAGTGCCACAACGAAAGGGGAAGTTATTTTTGGATGGTCACTTAGCCGATCGTCGGCCTGCACAGACGCTTTCAAACCCCCGTTTTGGCCAGGTCAACCGCAACAGGATCCACGGCTAATTTGTCAAGCTGCAAATCCATGCACTCACGGCGAGCCGACGACGAGGTCGAAGTCGAATTCGCCCTTGCGGGGCTCGGGCGCGGCTCGCTGTCCCACGCTGTTCACTGGCAGCACCAGATAGCTGCCTTGCTGACTGGCGTCGGCCAAGGGACTGCTGGCGTCGGTGAAGGAGAGCGTATCGCCCACGGCGCCGGGCGTGACATCGCCCAGCTTGACGCCGGCCGCATCGGGCGTGAAATAAGGATCATTGATGGCCCGCCACACCTCGTAGCGCACCACCGTGCTGTCCTGATGCGTCCACGATAGCAGGATGTTCGAGCCGGAAATGCTGATGCGGAGGTCAGAAACGCTGGCAGGGATGGGATCGATGCCCGCATCCTGCGTGGTGGATTTGCCGCCCACCACATAAATGGGCGCAGCATCGCCGTCGGCATAACCGGTCTTGCTGATGCTGATCTCGTACTCGCCCCAGTTGGCGGTAAAGGTGTAAACGCCCGAGGCGTCAGTCGTTGCGATCATCACCGTGGCAGGATCGCCCAGGGGATGCAGGGCCACCGCCGCGTCTGCGACAGGAGCGCCAGTGATGGTGTCGGTGATGACGCCCGTCAGCGTCCCCTGCTGCGAGAGGGATTCAATAGCGCTCTGGGCGTTGACGATGCCCCAGCCGAAACCGTTGTTGGGCACGTCGCTGCCGCCATCGCCGCCGCAGCCCTGGGAGGAGGTTTCGGGATCAGCCGTGCGCATGAGAATTTGTTCGGTCATCTCCACCCGGCCTTTGAGCGCAGGTTCGGCCGAGAGCAGCAACGCTGTCACGCCCGCCACATGCGGCCCGGCCATGCTGGTGCCCGACATGGTGGTGTAGCTGTTGGTGGGATAAGCGGAGCGCACGCCCACGCCAGGCCCGCTGATGTCGGGCTTGCGATAGGTGTCGCCGTTATAGGTAACCGGCCCGCGACTGCTGAAGCTGGCCAGGTTGTCGGAGCTGTCGGTGGCGCCCACAGCGAAGGAGCGGGGATAAATCGCGGGCGGGTCATTGACGCTGCTGCAACTGGACCCGGCGTTGCCCGCCGAGATCACGACTACGATGCCGGCGTCGATGGCCGCATTCATGGCCGGTTCGATCTCGGGGCCGCTGCATTCTTCCGAAGGCGGGCAGCCCCAGGAGTTGTTGATCACGTCGGGCGCTTTGCCGGGATCGCCGTCAGTGTCGGGATCGCCGCCAATGGGCCAGGGAGCTGTGAACCACTCGAAACATTCGATATAGGTGGAAGGACGGCCATCCCCCTCTTCCATGTTGCGACAGGCCATCCATTTGGCCGCAGGTGCGATGCCGATGGCATTATTGGCGCCCCCGGGCCAGGCGGGATCGCCGGGATCCATGTCGTTGCCGATCATCGTGCCCATGGTGTGCGTGCCATGACCATGATCATCGCAGGGCTCGGGACTATCGAACCCGCAAGGATTCGCGCCGTTGCCGCCGATGTCATTGTGGATGCTGTCGTGCCAGTTATAATTGTGGTCGGGATTGTTGGGATCGTTGGGATCAAAGCCGCGATAAGCCTGCACCAGCGCCGGGTGATCCCACTGATAGCCGGTGTCCTGCCCGGCCACGACCACGCCCGAGCCGGTGATACCCTGGCCCCACGCCCACGGCGCATTCACCCGATCCACGCCCCACTCGGTGTTGGTGACGACATCGGCGCTGAAAGGTTCTGCCGGAAAAGGTTCCACCACGCGGTAGGGCCGGTCCAAAGCGACGCTTTCCACATTGGGCGCGCGCAGCAACCGGTCGAGCTGGCGAGGGGTGACCCGCACCCACACAGCATTGGCAATCCAGTAAGATCGATAGTCCAGGCCCATGCGCTGCAACTCCGCCTTGATGGGAGCCTGCCCCGCCCGAGCCGCGGCCCGCAGCGTATCATACACCCATTGCCCGCGCTCGGTTTTGTTCATGATGCGTCGGGCGGGAGTGAGATCGGGCCGGGGGCTGAGGAAAATGAGGACATCGGCGGTCTTTTGCGCATCCAGTTGCGCCCACACGGCTGCGTCCACCCGGGCGTCGGGCCCGGCCTGGCCCTGGGTAATGGTCGGCGTCAACAGCAGCAGCGTCAGGAGGAGGACGCTGAACAGAATGAGAGAGATTCGTTTGGACATGACAGCTCCTTGCAGGGAGAATGATCAGGATTCAGCAGCAGCAAGCATCTGGCTCAACGCCTGAATGAAAGCATCGCGTGCGGCCAACTCCTGGGGCGTAAAGTGCTTTTGCAACAGCATCTCTTTGAATGCCTGCGGGTCCTGCTCATCAGGCACGATGTGAGTTTCGATGATGGGATAGGCCAGGGCCTGACTCTGGCCCAATTCGAAGGTCTCGTTGACCGGAAAAGCATATTGCTTCAAATTCACGGGCCAGGTGGCGTCGACGGTCATGGGACCGGAAGGCAACGCCAACTCCACCCAGTTGTGGACATCCACAAAAACGCCGCCGACCGGCTCCAACAGCGCCAGCAGACGCGGGTCAGTGCGAGCGGGGTCAGGATGATAGCGCAGCGCGCCCGCCATGACCCGAGCGTCCAGCCCCATCTCACGGAACAGCGCCGCCAGCAGATAATGTTTGCCCGAGCAGGTTCCCTGCCACTCGCTGATGATGGTCTCCGGACGGCCGTTGCTGGCCCGACGATAAGGCATATCCCGCACCAGATAAAAGACGGTAGCGGGATCAAGCGCAGCGTCCGCGGCCAGAAGCCCGCGATGCACCGCTTCGGTTTTCAGCAATTCGAGTAGAGACATGAAAAACAGTTTAGAGTTGGATAGAGAGAGCCACAGGCAGCACGCTGATCAATCGAACCGGCGGCGGTTGACGCCCCGAATTTTCATCGAAGACAAGATAAAAAGCAATTCCCGCCGCCAGAGGGCGCGGGTCGCGGGCGGGCCATATCGCGTCGGGCGCAAGATAGAACCCCCACAACCCTGGTCGCGCCTGCTCAAAGGGGATGTCCTGCAAAAACGCTTCCGCCGCCTCGTCCCGGAACACCGCTTCGGGGCGCAGTTGAAAACCGCGCAGCTCGGGCGCATCGGGCCGCTGCAACGAGAGGATGAGATAAACGCTGTCGGGATAAAAGGCATTGGCCGCATCCACAGCCGAGGGATAGGCGGGGCTGGCGGGATGGCTATGGTAGATGGCGACGAGTTCATCCCCCTCATCCTCCCAACGCAAGGCCTGCAACAAGCTGTCCGCATCCACCTGATAATCCCGCTGCGGGTTTGGCGCGGTATTGCGGGCGGGCAGAAGGTCGGACACGCGTCCTCTGCGACCGCGCAGCAGCCCGCAGACCTCATCAGGATAAGCGCTGCGGGCGTGCGCCGTGATTGCTTGATAAAAAGAATGGGGCAAAATCAACCGGGCGGGCATCACAAGACATTTTATGCTAAAATACGCCGCCTGCAAAATCATTGATTCACACCGTTTTGCCTATCTTCCCGGCAAGCATTACAATTAGCTTTTGGAGACCGTTATGCACCTTCGCGTATAGAGCGCAGATATCCGCATCTTTACGACGGACGCAGAGCTCCGGGAGGTGGGCGATCACTTCCAGATTGATTGCTACGGACAGTTATATCAAGGCGCTCGCTCCTGCGCCTGACCCCGCCGCCACCTCTTTGCGCCTCACATTTCACAGCTCATGCCTGTCAAACCTTTCAGACTCCGGTGCCGTCTTTGCAATCAACCGGTGGACTGGCCGCCCCAACAGCCGCGGTGTCCCCGGCCCGTTTGCCGCGGGCCGCTGCAACCCAAACGCAACATCGTCTTCGACGCCACCCTCATCGAACCGGCGCTGACGGGCATGTGGCGCTACCGGCATCTGTTGCCCCCGGTGTCCGACACCCCCATCAGCCTGGGAGAAGGCGGCACGCCCTTGCTGCCTCTGCTGCCGCGCGAAAATTGCCTCGTTTATGTCAAAAATGAAACATTGAACCCCACCGGCAGTTTCAAAGACCGCGGCGCGGCCTTTCTCGTCAACACCATCCAGGGGGAAGACAAAATCGTGATAGACGATTCGTCGGGCAATGCGGGTGCGGCCCTGGCCGCTTATGCTGCCCGTGCCGGGCGTCAGGCCCGCATTTTCGTTCCCGCAGAAGCGCCCGAGGGCAAAAAAAGACAGATACGGCGTTTCGGCGCGGAATTGATGCTGGTGGCGGGCGGCCGGGAGGCTGCGGCGCAAGCGGCCGAAGCCATGGCTCGGGAGCCCAACGTTTTTTATGCCAGTCATGTGTGGCATCCCGGTTACGCCCTGGCCATGCAGACCGTGGCCTGGGAGATCTGGGAGCAGCTCGGGCGTCGGGCTCCGGAATGGGTCATCCTGCCCGCGGGCAATGGCAGCCTGTTACGCGGCGTGCGCTGGGGCTTTCGCTCCCTGCAAAAAGCCAAATACATCCAGCAGTTGCCGCGCCTGGCCGCGGTGCAGGCCGCGACCTGCGCTCCCCTGCTGGCCCGATCTCAAAACAACTATCGCGCCGGCAATTTTACCGGCTCCCCCACCGTCGCCGACGGCGTCGCTATCCCAAATCCGCCCCTCATCGACGCCATGTGGGCGGCAGTGCGCAAAACCAACGGCCGGGTGATAACGATCCCCGAGCCGGAGATACTTCAGGCGCAAACCGAGCTGGCCCAACGCGGCTTCTGGGTGGAGCCCACCGCCGCGCTGTCCTATGCCGCGCTTCCTCATGTCAAACCGCTTCTCTCCCCCAATGACACAGTTGTCATCATCCTCACCGGCCATGGACTCAAAGCAGCGTGATCCTTTCGAAATTGCCCGGGCGTTCCAGACCCGCGCCGGCATTCAATTCAATAATCAGAGCCTGATTCTACGGGCGCTGACCCACCGGTCATCTATCAACGAACTCCCCTTTCTCAACGGCGACAACGAGCGCCTGGAATTCCTGGGCGATGCTGTGATTGGGTTGGTGGCCGCTGAATTCCTGTACCAGCGTTTTCCCGAAAAACGCGAGGGGCCATTGACCGCCATGCGGGCCTATCTGGTGCGCAAGGAAACCCTGGCCCGATTCGCCCGCGAGCTCGATCTCGGCGACTTTCTGCTCATGGGCCGAGGCGAAATCGACACTGGCGGCCGCGAGCGGGATTCCACCCTGTCCTCGGCCTTCGAGGCGATGCTGGGCGCGCTGTATCTGGATCAGGGCATGAAGGCCGCAGAGGCATTTCTGCTGCCCTTCTTCCGCCCGGAACTGGAGCGCCTGCAAACCGATCAGCTCACCAAGGACGCCAAGAGCCGGTTACAGGAATGGTCGCAGGCCGAACTGAAGATGACGCCCGTTTATGTCACGGTGGCGACCAACGGCCCTGATCACGATCGGGAATTCACCATCGAGGCGCGCATTGGCGGCGAGACTTATGGCGTGGGCGTGGGCAAGAGCAAACAGCTCGCCGCCCAGGCCGCAGCCCAGGACGCCCTGAACCGAGTAGCGT
>WGCR01000233.1 GCA_015493675.1 Anaerolineae bacterium | reverse complement strand
TGGTCGGGCGAAAATCAGGCGCTGGGGCGATTGATTCTGCCCGAGGCCGCGGGCGACGCCCGGGAGTATCTCATCCATCCAGCCTTGTTGGACGCGGCTTTTCATGTGGCGGCAGCGGCAGTGGGCGAAGGAGATAGCGAGAGCGATCGCATTTTCCTGCCCGTGGCAGTGGAGCGCTATCAGGTATTGGCTTCGCCAACGGGGCGGGTTTTCTGGAGCCATGCGGCATTGCGCCCGGATGCTCCCGGCGATCTCGTCGTTGCAGATGTGCGGCTGTTGGATGACGCCGGGCGAGTGCTGGCTGATGTGCGGGGCTTGCAGGTGGCCCCGGTCTCTGCGGACGCATTGCTGCGCAGTCTCAGTCAGCAGCGCGTTGGCGACTGGCTTTATCGGTTGGATTGGCGTACACAGCCGTTGGAGGCCCCTGGCTCCCTGGCTTCGGAGCCGGGCTGGTGGCTGATTTTTGCAGATCGCTCGGGCGTGACCGCGTCTCTGGCGGAGGGATTGCAGGCTGGCGGCGACGCCGTGGTCTTGGTGGAACAGGATGCCGCATTCGGCTCCACACCCCGGGCCTGGACGGTGAACCCGTTCCATCCCCAGGATTTCGAGCATTTGCTGACTGCGTTGCTACCCCAACATCCTCTGCCCCCGCGCGGGGTCATCTATGCCTGGGGGCTGGACGCGGATGAAGAGGGTGAGGTCGCTTTGCCCGGTTTACTGCATCTTACTCAGAAATTATTGCTGGCCGGATGGCATGACAAGCCCCGGTTATATGTGCTCACCGCTCGCACTCAGGCGGCAGGCGGGATCGATGTGGACGCGTCCGCGGCATCGCTGTGGGGATTCGGCGCAACGGCCGCCCTGGAACATCCCGAATTGGCCCCAACGCTCATCGATTTGCCCGCTGACGCGGACGCGGCGCTGCCCGAACTCATCGCGGAGTTGTTGGCCAATGATGGCGAGAATCGTATTGCCCTGCGCCCGGAGGGCCGGTTCGTGGCTCGATTAGCGCCTTATGTGCAACGCACCTCAAGCGACCCGGGCTTCTCCGCCTCATTGTCGGCGAATGCGAATCGGACGGCGACGCTGGGAGGTGGACAGGAGGTGCGTCGCACTTTGCGGCTGGAAATCCCGCAGCGCGGGCAATTGAGCAATCTCACATTGGTGCCCATGCAGCGCACCCGGCCCGGCCCCGGCCAGATCGAGATTCAGGTGCGGGCTGCGGGCCTGAACTTCCGCGATGTGATGAACGCCATGGGCCTGTATCCGGGCGATCCTGGCCCGCTGGGCGGCGAATGTGCGGGCGTGGTTTCCGCTGTGGGGCCGGGCGTAGCCACTGTGCAGGTGGGCGACGCGGTCATGGGCATCGTTCCGGCCAGTTTCGCCAGCTACGCCATCACCGACGCCCGGCTGGTGGTGAAGATGCCCGAGAACCTCACATTTGACCAGGCGGCCACTGTCCCCATCGCTTTCCTCACCGCCCACTATGCGCTCAATCGGCTGGGCGGGATGCAGAGGGGCGATCGGGTGTTCATTCATTCCGCCAGCGGCGGCGTGGGCCTGGCCGCGGTGCAGTTGGCGCAGCGGGCGGGCGTCGAGGTCTTTGGCGCAGCAGGAACCGACGCCAAGCGCGATTATCTGCGCAGCATCGGCGTGCGGCATGTCTATAATTCCCGATCTTTGGATTTTGCCGATGGCGTGCTGGCCGATACCGGGGGCGCGGGCGTGCATCTGGTGCTGAATTCCCTGGCGGGCGATTACATCCCGGCTAATCTCAAGATGCTGGCCCAAGGCGGTCGTTTCCTGGAGATCGGCAAGGTGGATATCTGGTCGCCCGAGGAAATGGCGGCAGCCCGGTCCGATGTGGCGTATCATGTCATTGCCCTGGATGCCCTCTCGGCCGAGCAGCCTGATCTGGTTGGCGAGATGCTTTTGGAGCTGGCGCGTGCGTTAGGCGCGGGCGAGCTCCAACCGCTACATCACACCACCTATCCGCTGGAACAAGCTGAATCGGCCTTCCGTTTCATGGCGCTGGCCAAACACATTGGCAAGATCGTCATCACGCAGCCCGAGCGCGAGCTCCCTGGCGTCGAGCGTCCGCCCGTGCACATCCGCGCGGATGGGGCTTATCTCATCACTGGCGGCCTGGGCGCGTTGGGCCGGCTGGTGGCCCGCTGGCTGGTCGGGCAGGGCGCTGGCGCGGTGGCGCTGGTTTCGCGTCGCAAGCCCGACGCTGACGCCCGGGCCTGGCTGGAGGAGCTGACGTCCGGCGGCGCCCAGATTGTGCATTTGCAGGCCGATGTCGCTGATTACGACGCGCTGGAGCAGGCGTTGTCCGATTGGCGGGACGCCGTGGCTCTGCCGCTGCGGGGCGTGATTCACGCCGCGGGTGCGCTGGATGATGGCGTACTCTTGCAGCAAAACTGGGAGCGCTTCGACAAAGTGTTGCGGCCCAAGGTCAAGGGCGCGAGCCATCTGCATCGTCTCACTGGCAACGACGATCTCGATTTCTTCATCCTTTTCTCCTCCATCGCCTCGCTGCTGGGCTCGCCCGGCCAGAGCAACTACGCCGCGGCGAATGCTTATCTCGACGCGTTGGCGTCTCAGCGGAAGCGTGAGGGCCTGCCGGGCCTTAGCATCAACTGGGGCCCGTGGGAGGCTGGGATGGCCGCGCAGGATGGGGAGCAGAAACGACGCGCGGGACGAGGGCTGTGGCCCATCCCGCCGCAAGCGGGCCTGGAGGCACTGGACGCGTTGCTGAACGCTGCCGCGCCGCAAGTCGCGGTGATGTCGGTGCATTGGCGTTCGTTCCTTCGGCCTTTCCGACAAGCGCCGCCCCTGCTGGCTGATTTCGTTCAGGCGGCGCCCGTAGCGGTTGCGGCAGCCGAGCGCGGCCCCTCCGACATCGTGTTGCACTTGCAGCAGGCCCCGGCCGATGACCGCCATGATCTGCTGGTTGGTTTTCTGCGGGAGCAGGTGCGCCGAATTCTGGGCCTGCCTTCCGTCGACCAGGTGGATGCGTACACCGCACTCAGCGAGATGGGTATGGATAGTCTGATGGCGGTGGAGTTGAAGAACGCGCTGGATGAGTCCACGGGCGAGAATCTTCCGGCGACCATTGCTTTCGAGTATCCCACAATTGACGCCATCGCCAGTTATCTGTTAAAAGATGTCCTTCCCCTGGCATCCGAGGCGTCGGCGGATGTTTCCATGCCTGAGGTCGCTGCATCGGCGGAAAGCGCTGCCGAGGAGCTCGATTTTCCCGATCTGGATGAACTTTCGGAGGAAGAGCTGGAAGCGCTGCTGATGGAAAAACTGGATGATCTCGATGAGTCAGAGGAAAGTTGACCCGGAAAAATGCTCCGTTTGTCGTTGATCTATAATGGTGTGCAACGCGTAATCATTCTGGAAGTATCTTTTTATGGCTGAAAAATCATCCCAAGCTGCACTGATCAAAAAAGCCCTGCTCAAAATTCGAAAACTGGAAAGGGAGCTGGAAGAAGCTCACAAAGCCCAGGCCTCCGGCTCGGGCGAGCCCATTGCCATCATCGGCATCGGTGTGCGTATGCCCGGCATGAACGGCCGCGGGCCAGATGCTTTCTGGCAGATGCTGCACGAGGGCGTGGATGGCGTCATCGAAGTCCCGCCCCAGCGCTGGGATGCGGACGCTTTCTACGATCCTGACGGTGGTCCTGGCAAGATGGTCACCAAATGGGGCGGGTTTCTGCCCGAGGTGGACAAGTTCGACGCCCCCTTCTTTGGCATCTCCCCGCGGGAGGCCAGACGCATGGACCCGCAGCAGCGGTTGTTGCTGGAGACGGTGTGGGAGGCGCTGGAGGACGCGGGCATCCCTGCGGACGCCATCGCCGGCAGCAACACCGGGGTTTTCGTGGGCGTTTCCAATAATGATTACAGCCGTTTGCAGGTCCTGGCGCCGGGCGCCATCGAGAAAATCGACGCCTACACCGGCACGGGCAATGCGTTCAGCATCGTTGCCAACCGCCTTTCCTACATCCTGGATGTGCGGGGGCCCAGCGTGGCTGCGGATACGGCCTGCTCCTCCTCGCTGGTGACCACACATCTGGCCGCGGCCAGCCTGCGCAATGGCGAATGCGATCTGGCCCTGGCCGCGGGCGTGAACCTCATCCTTTCGCCCGAGCTCACCATCACCTTCTCCCAGGCGGGGATGATGTCCCCCGCGGGCCGCTGCAAGACTTTCGACGCCTCTGCCGATGGTTATGTGCGGGGCGAGGGGGTGGGCGTCATCGTGCTCAAACGCCTGTCCGATGCCCTGCGGGATGGCGATCATATTTGGGCGGTGATTCGAGGTTCAGCAGTGAATCAGGACGGCCACAGTAATGGTCTGACTGCACCCAATGGCCGATCGCAGCAGGCTGTCATCCGGGCGGCGTGGGCTTCGGCGGGTTTGAAGCCGGAGGACGCGGACTACATCGAGGCCCACGGCACCGGCACCCATCTGGGCGATCCCATCGAGGTGGAAGCCCTGGCCGCAGTGCTGACCCATCGTCATCGCGAACATCCCGTGTGGCTGGGCTCGGTCAAGACCAACATCGGGCATCTGGAATCGGCTGCGGGCATTGCCGGTGTGATCAAAACCGCGCTGGCGCTGTCGCACGAGGAAATTCCGCCGCACTTGCATTTCAAACAAATCAACCCGCATATCCCTATCGAGCGCATGCCTCTGGCGATTCCCACCCGGCCGACGCCCTGGCCTCGGGGCAAACGATCCCGCTACGCGGGGGTGAGCTCCTTTGGTTTTGGCGGAACCAATGCCCATATCGTGCTGGGCGAGGCCCCCGAGCAGAAGCCGCCGCGGGCCGGAGATCGCGCCGGTTATGTGCTCACCCTGTCGGCGCGGGATGATGCAGCCCTGAATGAGCTGGCGGCCGCGTACGCCCGTTTCCTGGATGAACGCCCGCACATCCCCCTGGGCGATGTCTGCTACAATGCGGCGGTCACCCGCACGCATCTGGACCTGCGCCTGGGCGTGGCTGGCGAAGACCGGGAGACGCTGCGGGCGCGGCTTTTGGATGCTGCCCGGGGCCAGCCGGGGCCGGGCGTGCGCCGCGGGCGGGTGCGCCGGGCCGAACGCCGCAAGATGGCCTGGTTGTTCACCGGGCAGGGCGCGCAGTATCCGGGCATGGGCAGGGTGCTTTACCAAGCCGAGCCGATCTTCCGAGATGCGCTGGATGCGGCCGCGGCTGCGCTGGATGAGCATCTGGATGCGCCCCTCTTCGAGGTGTTGTTCCCGACTGATCCCGATGACGCCCGCATTCACGATACCGCCTTCACCCAACCGGCGTTGTTTGCCGTTGAATATGCCCTGGCGCAGTTGTGGCAGAGTTGGGGCCTGAAGCCCGATTTTGTGTTGGGCCACAGCGTGGGCGAGTACGCGGCCGCGGTCATCGCCGGGGTGATGGATCTGGCCGATGGCGCCAAACTCATCGCCGCCCGCGGGCGGCTGATGCAGGCCCTGCCCCGGGACGGCAGCATGGCCGCGCTCTTCGCGCCGGTGGCCGATGTGGCTCCGGTGGTGGCGCTGTATGGCGATGACGTTTCCATTGCCGGCGTCAATGGCCCCCTCAATACCGTTATTTCGGGCCGCACCGAAGCGGTGGAGGCCGTGGTGACGGCGTTCGAGGCCCGGGGCGTCACTACCCGCCGTCTCAAAGTTTCCCACGCCTTCCACTCGCAGCTCATGGCTCCCATGCTGGATGAGTTCGAGGCCATCGCCCGCACCATTTCCTACAAAGCTCCGTCCATTCGCCTGGTTTCCAACGTCAGCGGCCGCATATTCGAACCGGGTGAGATTCCCGACACTGCGTATTGGCGACGGCATATCATGGCCGCTGTGCAGTTCGAGGCGGGGATGCGAGCCATTGACGCTCGCGGTTGCGGCGTCTATCTCGAAATCGGGCCGCATCCTTCGCTGACGGGCATGGGCCGCCGCATCCTCGATGATCCCAAGCTGACGTGGGCGGCCTCGCTGCATCGCAAGCAGAGTGATCTGGCGACGATGCTGGAGGCGGTGGCCGGGCTGTATGCGGGCGGCGTGCAGGTGGATTGGGATCGCTTTTTCAACGGCCCCCATCCCCGCGTGCGTCTGCCCCTCTATCCCTTCCGGCGCAAGCGTTATTGGCTCGATGACGAGCCTGTTTTTGGCGATGCCATGCCACTGCAGATGGAGCAGGAATTGCTTTCCGCCCGGGTGCAGGTGGTGGATGACGAGGGCGCTATTGTTCTTGAAGGAGATCGGGTGCGTCTGGCCCGGCTGGCCGATGGCCGACAAGTGCTGGTGTTGGAGCGTGCGGAATCGGAAGCGCCGGAGGAGGTCGCAACGGAAGAAGCGCAGCTCGAGGTTATTACGCCTGACCGTCTGCGCGAGGCCCTGGGCGAGAAGCGAGAGCGTTTATTGCGGTCCTATCTGCGCCAGCAACTGGGCGGCGTGCTGCGCATGGCCCCGGACGACATCCCTCTGGAACAGCCCCTTATCTATCTGGGCATGGATTCCATCATGGCGGTGGAGTTGAAGAATGCGGTGGAGCGGGAATTGCAGGTGGCGATCCCCATCGCCGAGCTGGTGAAAGGCCCGACGGTGAATGAACTGGCGGCGCTGATTGCGCCGCAGCTCTCATTGGCGCCGAGCCTGGGCATCCCCCTGGTTCCGGCCGGGGAAGACTTGCCCGACTATCCTTTGTCGTATGGCCAGCGGGCCATGTGGTTCCAGCATCAGGTCTCGCCCGACAGCATCTTCAATCCCACCTACGCGGCCAGGGTCAAAGCCCGGCTGGATGTGGAGCGACTGCAAGCGCGCTTCGACGCGCTCTTCCGCCGTCATCCTTCGCTGCGCACGACCTTTTTCGCCACGGGCGGCGAGCCTCGTCAGCGCATCAGCGAGCAGATTCCCCCCTACTTTTCTCACATCGACGCCCGGAGCTGGGATGATGTTCGCTTGCGTGAGGAACTGAAACGACTGTCTGCCCAGCCCTTCAATCTGCTAACCGGTCCCCTGCTGCGACTATATGTGCTGGAGCTGGGGGACGAAGATTTCGTGTTCCTGCTCAGCGCTCATCACATCGTGGTGGATTTGTGGTCGCTGGCGGTGCTACTGGGCGAGCTGACCCTGCTCTGGCCAGCGGATGATCCGGACGCGGCTTTGCCGCCTGTGTCCATCCGCTACACTGATTTCGTGCGCTGGCAGATGGCGATGCTGGAAAGTCCTGCGGGCGAGGCGTTGTGGAGCTATTGGCGGGATCGGCTGACGGGCGATCTGCCCTTGCTGAATCTTCCCACCGACCGTCCCCGTCCGCCTGTGCAGACCTTCCAGGGGGCGACCAAGACGCTGAAGCTGGGCCGCACCCTCAGCCAGGCCCTGAAAGACCTGTCCGAAAAGCGCGGAGCCACCACTTACATGACGCTGCTGGCCGCGTTCAAGGTGTTGCTGCGGCGGTACACCGGTCAGAACGACATCATCGTGGGCACGCCCACCGCAGGCCGCACCCAACCGGGCCTGGATAATGTGGTGGGCTATTTTGTCAATCCCCTGCCCCTGCGCTCCGATCTGTCGGGCAATCCCGGCTTTGCGGATTTTTTGGCGCAGGTGAAGGAGACAGTGCTGGGCGCGCTGGCGCATCAGGATTATCCCTTCAATCTGATGGTGGAGAAACTCGCTCCCGAACGCAGCGCCGCGTATACGCCTATTTTTCAGGTGATGTTTGTGTTGCAACGGGCGCATCGCCTGCACGAGGAAGGGCTTTCTCAGTTTGCACTGGATGCCGAGGGGCTGGAAATGGATCTGGCGGGCATGCCCCTCACCTCCATCCGCATCGAAGAGCAGAAGACGCCCATGGATTTGACCATGCTCATGGCCGAGACGGGCGATGAGCTGGCCGCTTCCATCACCTACAATACCAACCTGTTCGAGGAACGCACCATCACCCGGATGTTGCGCCATTTTCAAATGTTGTTGCATGGCATCGTGGATGAGCCCGCCACGCCCATCAGTCATCTGCGCATGCTCACTGACTCAGAGCAGCGCACGCTGGTGCTGGATTGGAATCATACGCAATCGCCCGCGCCCCAGCGTTATTTTCATCAACTGGTGGAGACTTTTGCCTCGCGACGCCCCCGGGCCACGGCTTTGACCTTCGAAGATCAGGTCCTGAGCTATCAGGAATTAAACGAACGAGCGAATCAGCTTGCGCATTATCTGCGGGATTTGGGCGTCGGGCCCGATACGCCTGTGGGTATCATGCTGCCCCGTTCGCCCGAGATGATCATCGCCTTGCTGGGCGTGCTGAAGGCGGGCGGCGCTTATCTGCCCATCGACCCCACTTATCCGCCCGAGCGCATTCGATACATGATCGAAGATTCGGGCGTGAAAATCGTGATCAGTGACCAGGCAGCGGGCGACGAACCAATGCCGGGCCTGGCGTCGTCGTTGGTTTTGCATCTGGCGGAAGAGGCCATCGCCTCGAAACCGACATCCAATCCTGATGTTTCTCTCTCCCCCGATAACCTGGCGTATGTGATCTACACCTCAGGCTCGACAGGGCGGCCCAAGGGCGTATTGCTGCATCATCGCGGGCTGGTGAATTTCATCTCTGGGCAGCGCAAGGCCTATGGCGGCGATGTTCGCATCAACGTGCTGCAATTCGCCTCATTCAGTTTTGATGCGGCAACGTCGGAAATCGTTTGGGCGTTGGCCAATGGCGGCTCCCTGCATCTGGCCGAGCGCACCATCCTGCTTTCGGAAAAGAAGCTGGCCGAGTTGATTCGTCGTCGACAGGTCAATGCTGCTATCCTGCCCCCCACCATCCTCAAGGACTATAATCCGGATCTGTTCCCCACGCTGCACACAGTCGTCTCTGCGGGCGAAGCCTGCACCTGGGATATCGTGGAGCGTTGGCTGCCAGGCGGGCGTATTTTTCTCAACGGTTACGGGCCTACCGAGACCACCATCGGCCCCACCAGCTACCGGGTGCGCAACATCCTCAGCACATCTACCGTGCCGGTGGGCAGGCCGCTGGACAATGTGCGGGTGTATCTGCTGGATGAGTTCCTGCAGCCCGTGCCCGTGGGCGTGCCCGGTGAGATTTACATCGGCGGGCCGGGCGTAGCCCGGGGATATC
>WGCR01000232.1 GCA_015493675.1 Anaerolineae bacterium | reverse complement strand
GGTCTTGGCGGGCATAGCGCAGCAGCAGATCGTTCTCCTGCTCTTCGGTGGGATAGCCGAGCCTGGTTTTTAGCAGAAAACGGTCGATCTGCGCCTCGGGCAGGGGGAAGGTTCCCTCCAGCTCGATGGGATTCTGGGTGGCCAGCACCAGGAAGGGTTGGGGCAGGGGGTAGGTGTCCCGATCCACGGTGATCTGTCGCTCCTGCATCGCTTCCAGCAGCGAGGATTGGGTGCGGGGCGTGGCCCGGTTGATCTCGTCGGCCAGGATGATCTGTCCCATGATGGGGCCCGGACGGAATTCAAAGGCCTGGCTTTTTTGGTTATACCAGTAGATGCCCGTCACGTCGCTGGGCAGCAGATCGGGCGTGAACTGGATACGGGAGAAGGTGCAGCCCAGCGTGCGGGCCAGGGCTTTGGAGAGGGTGGTTTTGCCGATGCCGGGCACGTCCTCGAACAGGACGTGGCCTTCGGCCAGCAGCGCCACCAGGGCCAGGCGGATGATATCCTCTTTGCCGATGATGACTTTGGAAACGTTCTCTATGATTGAATCTGCAAATTGTTTGATCATGGGACCGAAGGTGAGTGATTGTTGAAGGTGGATGGATTATTGTATCATACCCGGAAAGCGCTCTTTCATTCTATCAACGAGGAGTGACGTATGCCCCGGCAATCTTTTGCAGACCAAACAATCATCGTCACCGGCGGTTCTATGGGGATCGGCCTGGCCACGGCGGAGGAGATCGCCCGCCTGGGCGGAAGCCTGTGTCTTATCGCCCGTCATTCCGGGCCGCTGGCGCAGGCGCAACAGCGGGCGCTGGCTGCCGCAGCATCGCCCGGGCAGTTCGTAGAGGTTCTGGCTTGCGATGTCACGGATGAGAAGGCGCTGGCGCCCCTGCTGGATGATTTCATCGCCCGCCGCGGCGTGCCCGATCGGCTCATCAATACGGTGGGCTCCGCTTATCCCCAGGCGCTGGACAGGCTGACGTTGGCTGATTTCAGGAAGCAGATGGAGGTCAACTATTTCGGACAACTCGTTCCCACCCTGCTTTTGCTGCCCCGCTGGCTGGCCCAGGGAGGCGGGCATGTGGCTTTTGTGTCATCTGTGCTGGGATTCATGAGCCTGACCGGCTACGCTGCGTATGCGCCCAGTAAATACGCGTTGTTCGGGCTGGCTGAGACGCTGCGGCACGAGTTGAAACCCCGCGGCGTTCGCGTCTCCATCCTGTTCCCGCCTGACACCGACACCCCGGGATTTGAGCGGGAGAATCGCACCAAGCCGCCGGAGACGGCCAAACTTTCCGCGGCGGGAAAACTGATGTCACCCGAAGCGGTGGCCCGAGCCTTTGTAACGGGCTTGCTCGCCGATCGCTTCGAGATTCTGCCGGGCGAGGCCCGCTGGATTCGTCTGCTCGCCCGTCTTTCTCCCGGCATCACGCGTTGGTATCTGGATCGGGAACTGGCGAAACTGGTGGCGGATTAGCGTCCTGGCAGTGAAATTTGGGCCCACTGAGCAAAAAGATATCTCATGCCAAGCCGTAGAGTCACAGGAGGAAAAGGGGGTATAGGAAATCTTGGCGCCTCGGCGATTTTGCGTGAGAGCAACCTCTGGGTTCTGGCTTATCCGGGCTAGGGAATCGCGACCGCAACGTCTTCGAAAATGGGATACAGCCCCTCTTGCGGATGCCAGCATTGCAGGCTTTCGGGCCTGAAGTCGTGCAGAGCCAGAGAGAAGTAGGTGTACAGGCCTGCGCGATCGGCGGGGGTGAGATCATAACGGAGATCGTGCAGATACTTGGTGAGCACGCCATTGTCCAGCCCCAGCCGGGGCGCGTAAGCCCGGGCGATCTGGGGAACGTGATTCAGGCCCTCGGCCTTGCTTTCATATAGGGCGGGTAAAATATCCAGTTCAGCCAGCGCCGGCAGAGCCTGACGACGGGCCGCCCACAGGGCAAAAACAAAGGGCATTCCCGTCCATTTTAGCCATTCATCGCCCAGATCGAAGGCGTAAGGTTGTCCGCGGCCGCGGATTTCGCGACGATGGGCGGATTCCACCAGGGCGTCATCGCCGATGAGCAGAGCCGCGGACGCCCGCCGCATCATTTGTCCCAGCTCCTGGGCTTCGACCGTGTAGCGCGGGGTGATTTTCCAGAAATCGCGCGCCAGCACTTTCACCAGTTCCACCGAGGTGGCGGATTCGTTGGAGAGGGCAATGCGGCAATCGTTGAGCTCGCGGGGATCGGCCATCCAACTGAAAAGCAGTACGGTTTTGACCGCGCCCAGGGTGGCGATGGAAAGATCTGGGAGAATGGCGACGCTATCGGCCAGACGGGCGGCGGCAATGGCGCTGATGGGGGCCACGTCGATTTCGCCATTCTGCAGCGCCCGGTTCAGTTCAGTGGGAACCCCGCGGCGAAAGCGCACAGGCTTGCCTGCCAGTCGCTCCTGCAAACGAAAATAGAGGGGTTCAACGTTGAGATAGTCGATAATGCCGATGGTGATCATAGTGCGGTGATTGTACCTTGCCGGGCGGGGAGTTCAAAAATTGCCGATCAGACATCAGGGACATCCTTTTTATGAAAGGTTGCCGAAATCGGCTTCTTGCGCCATACTTAGCGGCATGTTGCGCAGTCTCGCCGCGGCGTTGTTTCTTGTGTTGCTGACAGCTTGCACCGTTCCTGCAGAAATAACGCCCGCTCCGAATATCGATACTGTTTTGCCGCCCGTGCAGTTGGCGACGTTTACGCCCGTAGCCGAGCAATCGCCTGCCGTCATTGCGTCGGTTGCGCCCGTGAGCCATTTTTGGCAGTTGCTTTTTCCCGGCGCCGAAGTCACCCGCACGGATGATGGGCTGACCGTGCTGCGTCATGCCCCGAACCTGGTGCGCTATGGCGTGCTGTTCGAGGGCAATCCGGATAACGCCCGGTTTTTGAGCCAATGGCTGGATGAGGCGCCTCAGGCCATGGCCGGGGTGAATTGCGGCTTTTACTGGGATCATGAAGGCGAATATCTACACATGGGCTTGCTGGAGCTGAACGGCCAGCGGCTGGCTCCGGTGCGGGCCAAATGGGGGGCGGCGTTGATTGTTCGTGACGGGAAGGCCAGGATTGTACGCAAGCCCAAAAAGACGATCCCGCCCATGACATTTGGGATACAGGGCTGGCCCACACTGCTATGGCGGGGCGCTGTCGTGGCCGAATTGGATGAGACCGACGTGGCGCGGCGCACTGCGGTGGGGGTGGATGCATCGGGCCGGGTGCTGTGGGTGGTCGATCCGCAAGGCGGGACGCTGCGGGCCTTTGCCGAGCGCTTGCAGCAGCAGGATATCGGGCTGGTGGATGCTGTGAATCTGGATGGCGGGGCTTCGACCGGTCTGCGTTGGCGGGAGGAGCCGGGCGGGCCGCAATCGGGCGTGGACAGTATGCCCATCCCCTGCGTTGTCACGTTTTCGCCGCTGTCTGTCCCGTAGATAGAACGCAGATGCCGCAGAAAAAGCGGATATGTGCAGATAAAGGTAACTGCTAACGTAGCTCTGTTTACTCGACACGGATGGGACGAAACACGGATAAAATCTTTTTCGAATGACTTCGTGTCTTCGTTTCCGTCGTGTCTTCGTGGCAAAAGGGGACGATTGGGGCCAACTACCTTGGCAGTTACAGATAAAGACAGATAAAATCAAAAGGGTGTGTCCAAAATGAGTTGGAGGTCGAGGCTGGCGAACGCAGGACCGCAAGACCTCCGGGAGGTGGGGGATAACTTGTTGGCTGCCTGCCATCTTTTCGCCAGGCAAGAATGAAAATTTTCTCCACGGCCTTAGCGCCCACCTCCCGGAGGTCGGGCTATAGAGCCCTACAAGCTGGCGCGCGGCCTACGCAGCTCAACCGAAATTGGACACACCCAAATCAAAACAATTTGCGAAAGTAACTATACAGGTAG
This sequence comes from Anaerolineae bacterium, assembly GCA_015493675.1. Classification (GTDB taxonomy): domain Bacteria; phylum Chloroflexota; class Anaerolineae; order J102; family J102; genus M2005. The sequence goes on along the minus strand of WGCR01000232.1, from coordinate 111 downwards.
GCAACCATTGTAGGTAACCTGTGATAGAATAGCAATATGAATTTCGGACGAGAAATCGAACGACTGCAGAAAGCAATAGCAGCGTTGCAGAGCGAAAATCAGGAGTTGCGG
>WGCR01000231.1 GCA_015493675.1 Anaerolineae bacterium | reverse complement strand
GGATGATTGCGGTAGACCTCCACCACGTCATCCTTGCGCACATTGCCGGCAGAGATGGGCAGGAAGCCGGAGGGTTCGATCTCGCCCAGATGGGAAATGAAGAGGAAGCCGTTGCCGTCGTTGACGCCTTTGGTGGGACGGTTGAGGCCATCCGCATACTGGAAGCCCGCACCCTGGAAGGCGACGGGCGCATCCCCCCCCTGCTGGGCCCGCTTGCGCTGGATGGCCACGCGACGATACATGGGCGCGGCCGTGGCCTTGATGTCGAAGGGCGCTTCCTGCGATAGATCGTAAAGCCAGTTGAAGATGCTCTCGTGCTCCTCGGGCGAGATCATCCAGTCGATCTGGCCCCGGCCCGTAGGCACCAGGAAGAAGACCGACCATTGCACCGCGCCCACCTCCTCGATGAAAGGCACCATCTCCGGCAGGATGTGGGCGTTGTGTTTGGCCACGGTGGTGTTCACCTGCACGCTCAGTCCCACGTCATGCGCCCGGTGCAGGATGTCCATCGTACGCAGCCAGGAGCCCTCGACCTTGCGGAAATCGTCGTGAACCGGAGGCCGGGGCGCATCCAGGCTAAGAGCGATGCGACGGATGCCGGCGTCGCGGGCCTTTTGCAGCCGTTCTTTGGTGGGCAGGGCTGTGGCCGTGGGGGTAAGTGAGCAGCGCAGGCCTTTTTCAGTGGCGTAGGCGATGAGCTCGAACAGGTCGCGGCGCATCATGGGATCGCCGCCGGTGAAGATGAGAATGGGATTATTGCCAAAAGCCGCGAAGCGGTCGATCAGACGAAAGCCCTCCTCGGTGGTGAGCTCCAGGGGATGGCGCTGGGGCTGGGCGTTGGCCCGGCAGTGCACGCACGCATAGGCGCAGGCCCGGGTCACTTCCCAGGCGATGGTGAAGGGCGCTTTGTCGAAGTCGGCGTGCACCATGCGCCGGTCGTGATAAGTGCGTTCGGAAGAAGCGGAAGGGGTGAGGTTGGGAGTGGGCATGAGATATTTGGAGATTGGGTATTGGGTATTGGGTGACTGTCACCTTTTTTCAAGGATTCTGACTCAACAGGATTTCAGGGGGCATTGGCTTTACCCGACCCGCCGGATTGCGAATCCGGCTGGATGCAGAGTGCTCCCAGGGCGGATTCGCAATCCGCCCGGCATCTTACGCACTGAAATCCAAAAGAGCCGGGACTCTTTGCTTCTTTTTCCCTTTGCGCCTTTGCGACTTGGCGTGAGATGGATTTTCAAAGCAATTGGGCGGCGTCCAGGGCGAAATAGGTGAGGATGAGGTCTGCGCCCGCGCGCTTGATGGATACCAGGCTTTCCAACATGACGCGGGGCTCGTCGATCCAGCCGTTGGCGGCCGCGGCCTTGATCATGGCGTATTCGCCCGAGACCTGGTACGCGGCTAGGGGCAGGGTCACATCCTCCCTGAGGCGGGCGAGGATGTCGAGATAGAAGCTGGCGGGCTTGACCATGATGATGTCCGCGCCTTCGGCGATGTCGAGTTGCACCTCGCGCAGGGCTTCGCGGGCGTTGGCCGGGTCCATCTGATATTGGCTGCGATCGCCGAACGCGGGCGGGCTTTCGGCTGCATCGCGGAAGGGGCCATAGAGGGCGCTGGCGTACTTGGCAGCGTAGCTCATAATGGGGATGTGTTCGAGCCCGGCGTCGTCCAGGCCCGAGCGGATAGCGCCCACCATGCCATCCATCATGCCGCTGGGCGCGACCATGTCCGCGCCGGCGCGGGCGTGGGTCACCGCGGCCCGGCTGATGTAATCCAGAGTGGGGTCGTTGAGGACGTAGCCCGTGGGGAGATTGGGGTTGTACGCGGGCTCGTCGGGCGTGTTGATGATCCCGCAATGCCCGTGATTGGTGTATTCACACATGCAGATGTCGCTGACCACGACCAGCTCGGGCAGAGCGCGCTTGAGCGCGCTTATCGACTGGGGAATGATGCCGTGCGGATCATAATTCTCGCTGCCGTGGGCGTCTTTGTGCTCGGGGATGCCGAAGAGGATGACCGAGCGCACACCCAGACGCCACGCCCGCTCCGCTTCCTCGATCATCGTGTCGATGGAGAGCTGGAACTGGCCGGGCATGGAGGGAATAGGATGGCGGACGCCTTCGCCGTGGCGCACGAACAGGGG
>WGCR01000230.1 GCA_015493675.1 Anaerolineae bacterium | reverse complement strand
TCATAGGATTGTGTTAGAGACTGGGAGATTTGTTGAGATTCGTTGAGATCAGGAGATTATTTGAGATTTTGGGGTGTCTCAAATAAGTTGATAGCCAGGTTGGCGGGCTTGCGTCCGCCTTCAGGACGAAGTCGTCGATTGAGGTCGAGCTATTGAGCCTTGCGGGGTGAACCGCGGCTCTGGCCTATCGTCGCGTTTGTCGGTCGATTTCCAGTTGCGGGTGGCGGACGAGACCGTCATAATCGTTGTAGCGAGGATGATCCAGCAGATGGGCCATGAACAGTTTTTCGGTCCAGTTGGCATGGCTGAGCCGGGCGGGAACGTAGTTCCGGGCGCCGTAAATCGGGCTGATTTTGCGCCGGGGATGGGTGTCGTTGAATTCGTGGATGGCCAGCCGCTCGCCATTGAAATCGGCAAAGGTGAAGCCCAGGATGTCATCGAAGTAGCATTGCACCCGGGGAAGAATGCGGTCGGGCGTTGTTTCCAGCAGTGGCATGGCCGCCACTGTTGCGCTGTAATAATCGAGATCGAAGGAGATGAAACCGATGGGGGCGAAGTCGGAGGCCAGGAATTGGGGAATGGTTTCTTCCACCAGGCCCAGACGCAATTGCGCCCGCTGCAATCGGGCCCGCAAGGCGTCTTCGTCCATGGCAAAATCGCCCTGGCTCCACAAATTGGGCAGATCGCGGGTATCCTGGGGTTTGGGCAGGCCCGCGCCGCTGTCGAATCCCACCACGTCGATGGTGACGCCCAGCGCCCGATCCAGGTATTCGGCGGCGTTTTCCATGGCCACCAGACCATTGCCCCCGGCCACGCCCAGCTCGATGGCTGTGATGCGGGGGATATCCAGATTTTTGGCCAGATACGCGGCATGGGCCATGCCCCAGGTGTAGTAGGGGCGTTGCTCTTTGCCATAGGCTTGCCCCACTTCCTCCACCAGTGCATTCAGCATGGGATAGGCGGAGAGGTCGCGGCTGAAGTCGCGGCGCCCGGACTCGGGCGTGGAAGCCCAAAGGATGAGCGAGCGCAGGCGGCGGCGCAGGGCTTGCTTCATGACCCCAGTTCCTTTTCCAGCAGGCGTTTGACGATTTGAGGGTTGGCCTTGCCGCCCGTGGCCCGCATGACCTGGCCCATGAAAAATCCCAGCAGGCCGGTCTTGCCGCCGCGATAAGCCGCGACTTTATCGGGATTGGCAGCTAACGCTTCAGAGATGGCCGCGCGCAGCGCCTCTTCATCGCTGATCTGGCTCATGCCCCGGGCGCGGATGATGGCCTCGGGATCGCCTCCTTGCGCAACCATTTCGGCCAGCACTTTCTGACCCTGGTTGCGGGAGATGACGCCTTCATCCACCAGTTTGACCAGCTTGCCAAAGGCCGGGCCGGTGAGAGGCAGCTCGGTCAGCGGGCGGCCCTTGGCCAGGCCCAAAAGCTGGTTGAGGAACCAGTTGGCCAGGGATTTGCCGTTGGGATAGACCTCCACGGCGCCGTGGAAGAATTTCACCTGGCGGATGTCACCGGTGATGAGGTCGGCCTCGTGCTCGCTCAGCCCCAGCGTGTCCTGCAATTTGTGGTAAGCGGCCTGCAAATCGGGATTGGCGGCGCGAGCTCGCTGTCGGGCTTCGGATGCGGCGCGGGCTTCGTTCTGTTCTCCGTCCCGGGCTTTGCCTGTCGCGTCGGATTCTGGCCGCTGTTTGGCCGCGGGCTGCGGCTTGTGTTTCTTGCCCCAGCTATCCCGCAGGCTGATGATGCGGTTGAACACCAGGGCGTCGGGCCGACTGTCCTCACTGTCCTGGATGAAGTAACCCAGGCGCTCGAACTGGTAGCGGGCGTCCGCCGGGTTGGCAGCCACGCTGGGCTCCACCCGGGCGGTGGTGATGACTTTCAGGCTGTCGGGGTTGAGATTGTCGAGGAAGCTGCCGCCCTCGGCCACATCGTAGGGATTGGGGGTGGCGAAAAGGCGGTCATAAAGGCGCACTTCCGCGGGCAGGGAGCGGTGGGCATCCACCCAATGGATAGCGGCCCACACCTTGACGCCCTGGGGCCGGGCGCCCAGAGAATCGGGCAGGTAGGAGCAGCGCAGTTCGGTCACTTCGCCGGTGTCCGGGTCCTGCACGGCCTCGTCGCAGGTGATGACATAGCCGTGGCGCAGGCGCACGCTGCGGCCCGGCGCCAGGCGTTTGAAGCCTTTGGGCGGGTTCAGGCTGAAATCGTCCCGCTCGATGTACAGCTCGCGGGAGAAGGGAATCTGGCGGGAGCCTTCTTTGGGGATATCCCGCGGCCAGGAGGCGGCTTCCAACGTTTCGCCTTGCCCCTGGGGATAGTTGGTGATGGTGACTTTCAGCGGGTTCAACACTGCCAGCACCCGGGGCGAGCGATAGTTGAGATCATCGCGGATGATGTGCTCGAACAGCTCGATTTCCACCCGGCTGTTGGTTTTGGCTACGCCAATGCGCTCTACAAAGGCGCGAATGGCTTCGGGCGTGATGCCGCGGCGGCGCATGCCCGAGAGGGTGGGCATGCGCGGATCATCCCAGCCGGTGACATAGCCTTCTTTGACCAATTGCAGCAGCTTGCGCTTGCTCATCACCGTGTAATCCAGCTCCAGGCGGGCGAATTCGTACTGCCGGGGCTGCGGCGGGGGAATCAGGTGGTCCACCAGCCAGTTGTAAACCGCTCGATTGTTCTCGAATTCCAGCGTGCAAATAGAGTGGGTAATGCGCTCGATGCCATCGGAAAGGGGATGGGCGAAGTCGTACATGGGATAGATGCACCAGGCGTTGCCCGTGCGGTGATGCCGGGCGTGCTTGATGCGATAGAGGATGGGATCGCGTAACAGCATATTGGGGCTGCTCATATCGATCTTGGCCCGCAGGACATGCGCGCCATCCCCAAATTCACCCGCCCGCATTCGCCGGAACAGGTACAGATTTTCCTCCACGCTGCGGTTGCGATAGGGGCTTTCTTTGCCCGGCTCGGTGACGGCGCCCCGATATTCGCGAATTTCCTCCTCGCTGAGGCTGTCCACGTAGGCCAGGCTCCGGTTGATGAGCGTTTCTGCAAACTGGTAGAGTTGTTCGTAATAATCGGAAGCGAAATAAAGATGCTCGCCCCAGTCGAAGCCCAGCCAGCGGATATCCTGCTGGATGGAGCGGACGTAGATATCCTCTTCGGTTTCAGGATTGGTGTCATCAAAGCGCAAATGGCAGACGCCGCCGAACTCTTCGGCCACCCCGAAATTCAGGGCGATGGATTTGGCGTGCCCGATGTGCAGAAAGCCGTTAGGCTCGGGCGGAAAGCGGGTGGTGACGGGCCGGTCGTAAACCCCTTTCTCGATATCTCGGGCGATGATTTCGCGGATGAAGTCTTTGGGTTTGGTCATGGTGGCAGAATGATGTGGGGTAATGATGGAATAGATGGATTGATGAATTGGAGGATGAAAGAATACCCGGTGGCGTAAAGGTGCAACGCGCTTGCCGTCTGTTCCGTAGATAGAACGCAGATGACGCTGAAAAAGCTGATCTACGCAGATAAAAAGGATAAAATCAGGATAATCTGCGAAAATCTGTGGGCATCAGTCAAGGTGCGACGCACTTATCACAAGCCATGGCCGCGTCAAGCCATGTTCTGGAGTTGACTTGGTGGGACGTCAGGCCAACGCCGGTCTCAAGTGCGTCGCACCTGGCGCGGTCCATTTTCATTCGCTATCGGCGTGCAGCCGCTCATGGCGTCTGCTGCTAATTTCTTCTCATGGACACACTTTGGGCCAGGCCGATGAAAAGCATGAGCGAAAGCATGGCGTTGCCGCCGTAGCTGACAAAGGGCAGGGGCAAGCCCGTGACAGGCACCAGGCCCATGTTCATCCCCACGACCACCAGGGTCTGAAAGAGGATGACGGCTGTGAGGCCGGTGACCAACAGCTTGCCGAACGCATCCTGCGAGCGGCCGGCGATACGCCACAACCGCCAGATGATGAAGAAAAGGATCAGCAGCATCATGGTGGCGCCAATGAATCCCAGTTCTTCGGCGATGACGGAGAAGATGAAGTCGGTATGGCGGACGCGCAGGAAATGGAGCTGGCTTTGCGTGCCCTGGCCGTATCCTTTGCCCAGCAAGCCGCCTGAGCCGACCCCCACCAGCGCCTGCTTCACATTGAAATAGGCGTCGGGATTGGCGGTGGGATCGATGAAGATGAGAATGCGGGTGCGTTGGTGCTCGGCCAGCATGGACCAGGCCAGAGGGGCCGTGAGTGCGCCCAACGCCACGCCCGCCAGGATGTGGCGAAAGCGCAATCCCGCCACGAAGAAGATAGCGGCCGCCTCGACTGCCAAAACGATAGCGGTGCCGAGATCGGGCTGCAAGGCCACCAGGATGAAAATAGGGGCAATGATGATCATGCCGGTGAGCACCACCCGCAGATCGCCGATGCGCTCTTGATTGGTGGCCAGATAACTGCCCAGGGCCAGGGCCAGCGCTACTTTCGCCAGCTCGGAGGGCTGGATGGGAAAGAGACCGAAGAAGTTGATCCAGCTTTGGGCGCCGAAGATGCTTTGGCCCAGCGTGCCGACCAGGGCCAGCAGCGCCAGGACAAAGACATAAAAGGGAATCGTCAGGGTGCGCAGGAGATGATAATCAAAGGCGGCGGTGATGAACATCAATGCCAGTCCCACTGCCAGATAAAAGGCCTGGCGTTTGGGGAATGCCGCCAATTCCGGGTCGCCCTGCACGGCGCTGTTGATCATAATGATACCAAAGATCGAGAGGATGACGATAGCTGCCAACAGCAGCCAATCGAATTGTCTCCAGTTCTGGCGGCTCATGGCGCGATTTCCTCCAGCCGCTCCAACAGAGACTTGCTGCCGGCGGCTTCGTCTCGGGCTTTGATGTCGAAATAGCCGCGCAGAATCTCGCGGGCGATGGGTGCCGCCACCAAGGAGCCCTCGCCGCCGTTGTAAACGAAGACGGTGATGGCGATCTCGGGGTTGTCATAAGGAGCAAAAGCGGTGAACCAGGCGTGAGAGGGCAGGTTGCCCGCCAGGTCGCGTCCGATTTCAGGATCGAAGAATTCGGCGGTGCCGGTTTTGCCTGCGACCTCCACATCGGGCAACGCCACTTCTGCAGCTGTGCCGAATTCCCAGTTCACGACCATCCACATGCCCTCGCGCACGATGTCGAAATTCTTGCTTTTGACCGGGATCTCGCGGCGGACGATGGGGTGGTTGAATTGAACCAGACGGCTTTCCGAATCGGTGATGGCCGCCACCACCTGCGGTTGGTAAAGAATGCCGTCATTGGCCATTGCCGCGGTCATCATGGTGACTTGCAGGGGCGTAGCCAGTACGTCGCCCTGACCGATGGCCATGTTGTAGGTGTCGCCGGTCACCCAACGTTCGCCTTTGGCGATGCGTTTCCATCTGGGATCAGGGATCAGGCCCGCGTTTTCACCGGGAAGATCGATGCCGCTGAGTTCGCCGTAGCCGAAAAGCCGGGCGTAATCGGCCAGCGTTTGCACGCCGAGGCCGTCGAAGTCGGTGGGAGGGTAGCCGCCCCCCACCTTGTAGAAGTAAATATCGCACGATTCAGCGATGGCCGCGGTGATGTTGATGTCGCCGTGCTCGCCTCCGTGCTTGTGAATCCAGCACACAAAGGGTTGAGCCAGATTGGGATCATCAGGAAAGTTGCGGTTGGGCAGATAGATGATGCCCGGGGCGTTGAGGATGGTCTTTCGGGTGATGACTTTTTCTTGCAGCCCCGCCGCAGCCGTCACCAGTTTGAAGGTGGAGCCGGGCGGATAGATGCCGCTGATGGCGTGATCCAGCAGAGGGAAGCCGGGCGCTTCGGAGATGGCCTCGTATTCTTCGGTTGTGATACCATCGGCGAAGATATTGTTGTCATAAGTTGGCAGGCTGACCATGCCCAGCACATAACCGGTGCGGGGATCGACGGCCACGGCCGCGGCGCTGCTGGAGCGTTTGGGATTGACGCCCGCCATCAGCGCATCGAACATGATTTGTTGCAGCTCCAGGTCCAGGCTGAGGATGAGGTTATGGCCCGGAATGGGTTCCGTAGGCTCATTCACCACGTTTTTTTCCTGCCCTTTCACGTCCACTTCGATGACGCGTACGCCCGGTTTGCCATGCAACTCATCTTCATATTGATATTCGAGATCGCTCCATCCCACCCAGGCGTCGGGTGCGTAGCCTTTTTGGGCGTACTCTTTTTCCTGCTCCTGGGGAATGGGTCCCATATAGCCAATGATGTGGGAGGTGTAGAGGCCCGAGGGGTATTCGCGGCGATTCATCAATTGCAGATGTACGCCTGGCAGCCGATACGCCTCTTCTTGCACCTGCAAGGCGACATCGCGTGGCAGGTTTTCGGCCACGATGACAGGCTGAAACGAGCTGCCCAGCTCGCGATCCGAGACCAGTTTGTCCATTTCTTCCACGGTCAGCAGCGTGGGTT
>WGCR01000229.1 GCA_015493675.1 Anaerolineae bacterium | reverse complement strand
CTGTTGATATCGGTGATTTCCACCATTGTGCGCCCCTTGATGTGCACCTGTTTGGGCGCGCCATTGTCGGCGTCCTTGGTTTTGAAGGTCGCCTCCATGGTAATTTCCGCCTTGACAGGATAGTTGCCCTTTCGGGCGATCCAGATATCGCCACTTGTTTTGGTATCAACAGCTTCAAATTGCGAGATGTCTTCATTATCTTTCAGTTGGGATTCCAGCACGCCATTCAAGGCATTTTCGAACATGGAGCTGTCTTTATATTGATAGTGAATGGCATTTATCCCGTTGACTTTTTCTTTGCCCACGCGTTTTAGCTCATCCATGCTGGAGACAAAATCATCGATGTTGAATGTCATGGATTCATCTTCCCCCATCTGATCCCGGGTGGCCGTAATCCATTGGTCGTTGATTTTCATGTAAGTCGTGTCATCCACCGAGATCAACTGAAAGTCTTGCGGCGTTCCTTCTTCCTCATTATCGGCCTGAAAGAGGTCAAATCCTGAGATGGTGGTGGCGTTGTTGTTGCCATAAGGGTTATTCGCTTTGACCCAATCGCTCTCGAAGGTCATGGTGATGTTGAGTGGGTCTTCGCCATTATCAGGCGTTATGACCACCGCGTAAGAGAGTTCGCCTTTGCTGTGGTATGAATCCACCACATCCTCGATGCGGGCAAATTCGCTGGTCATCTCTTCCTGAGGTTCGGGCGTATCGGTGGGCTCGGGCGTGTTGGTGGGGGGGACGGGCGTGTTGGTGGGTTCGGGCGTATCGGTGGCGACAGGTGCGGGCGTTGATGCGGCGGCTGCATCGCTGTCTGCCGGTGCGGATGTGGCGTCGTTGGCTGCGGGCGCGGTGGTGGCTTCAGTGTCTTTGCCGCCGCCACACGCAGCCAGGCTAAAGACCAGCAACAGAGCAAGGATGGTGAATAAGAGGGGCTTTCGTTTCATTTCTTGGGTTCCTTCATTGAGGTGGAGGGATAACGGACGTTGACAAAGAGAAAGAACAGCATCTCTTTTATAGTTGTTCATCCCCGATTGATGGTGGCTTTGTGGTATTTCAGAGTGCCTATCATAGTCGATTTTTGTGAAAAATGCGAATGATTTCGGTTGGCTCGCCGCGTCCGGGCGCAAAGAAAAAACGCTCTGGCGTCACTGCATATACGCAGCCAGAGCGTTGAGAGTTTCTCTGTTGGATGGCAGTGCGATCAGACAAGCTGATGCTGGGGTTGTGAAATGCCGTCGAAGATCAGGTCTGCCATACGATCCAGCTGATCCGGAAGGGATGTCTGAAAATCTTTGCTACACCAGAGGACGATTTGCTGAAAGTAGAGGGTGTAGAGGGCGTCAGCCACAAAGGAGGCGTCGGTGGCTTCGATGATTTCGTTTTTGCGTTTGCCCTGCTCGATGAGAAGCGTCAACATGGCCCGGAAGTCCAGTTGCGCCCGGCTGTTATCCACCAGATCAGGTAGACGCAGGCCGCGGTAAACCATTTCTTTGACCAGCTCCCGATCGGAATCCAGACCGGCAGCCAGGGCGTGGAACATGGCTTTTACCTTGCCGCGCGTGGTTTTCTGCTGAAAAATGTCATTGGCGCTCACCTGCCCCAATTTCCCCAGCATCTGTTCGCCCAATGCCAGCAGCACGCGCTCTTTGGTGGGGAAATAATTGAAAAACGTGCCCTTGGCAACACCCGCCGCCCGCGTGATATCGACGACCTTGGTTTGCTCATAGCCCTTCTCCCGGAATAATTTCAGGGAGGCGTCCAGCAACCGCTCGCGTTTTTGACGTTTTTTGTATTCGCGTAGAGGCAAATTGGAGTGTAGCAGCATGGATTGCGCCATAGATTAGACCGTTTCCAATAAGAGTGTATGCAAATTCATTTTTGAGTCACTTGTTTCCTATGCTACCGAAGACGAGAGCTTTCCCGAAAAGTTACGGTTATTTCAGCTTGCTTCGGGAAATTCAGAAAATTTGAGACGGCGTGAGCAGTGTGTCAGCCCTGCCGCACAGGAGTTGACACAACGCGGCATACCTGCCTATAATGGTTATGACCGAAACGCACTTCAGAAAGGATTTCCACTTATGCGCACAATCAAACGTTATCCTAATCGAAAGCTCTATGATCTGGAGCGAAAGCAATATGTCACGCTGGATGACATTTTTCTGATGATCCAGGAGGGCGAGGATATCAGAGTGATCGATCATGAAACGGGCGAGGATCTGACCAGCATCACCCTGTCTCAGATCATTTTTGAACGCGAGAAGAAACGATCGGGATTTCTGCCCAAATCGATTCTCACTGCGCTGATTCGCACCAGCACTGCGCCCATTGACTATCTCAAGAAATCTGTCTCCACATCGATCAGCGCCCTGCACCTGCTTGAGGGAGAAATCGATCATCGTATTGATTCGCTGGTTTCCAAGGGCGAATTGGCCCACGAGGAGGCGGATCGTCTGCGCAGGGAGCTTTATGGCGGGGCTGCAGAAACAGCCAAGGGCCTGATGCCCGATCTCAAACTTGACGCAGCCCTGAGCAAGCTGAATGTGCCCACCCATGAGGACATTCAGGCGTTGGAAAGTCAGGTAGAGAAATTGATGGCCAGCGTAGACAGGCTTTTGGACATTTCAGAGAACGGTGATCAGTCTGAGGATGCTTCGCCACCGGCGGATGATGAGAGCAGTCCAGGCTCCGATGCCTGATAGAACGAAACTATGTCTGTTATTACCGGTTATCGGCCCGATGTAATCGAAAAACTGGGGCGGGTTGAGTCTTCGAAGACAGCCATTGTGCTGGCTGGCGGGGGGCTCACTGGCGCTGTGTACGAAGTGGGCGCACTGCGGGCGATTGACGCCATGCTGGTTGATCGTCGAGTGAATGATTTTGATATTATTGTTGGCACCAGCGCCGGAGCTCTGGTGGGGAGTATGTTGGCCCGGGGCATCACTCCCGGTGAGATGATGCGTACGCTGGATGGCGCTCAGCCCGGATCGTCCCGCATTTTGCCCAAGCATCTTTTTTCGTTGAATACCCATGAGTTTTTGCAAAAGGGGCTGCGTTTTCCTGTCACCGTCAAGAATGCCCTGTCCCACTATCTGCGGCACCGGCGCGATATGAATCTTTTCGATATCGTCTGGTCGCTCACGGATGCCTTGCCCTCGGGCCTGTATGATAATCATGAGCTGGAGCTTTTTTTGCAGGCCGTTTGGCAGGAATATGGCTTGAGTGATGATTTTGAAGACATCGAGCGCGAATTGTATGTGATCGCTACGGATTTGGATACGGGAAAGCGCGCGGTGTTTGGCAGTTCTTCCCGGCAGAAGGCGCCTATCAGTAAGGCCGTGGCTGCGTCCAGCGCCGTCCCTCTGCTCTATCGGCCGGTGCGAATCGGGGATCAGGAGTTCATCGATGGCGCTGTGCGGGGAAACGCCAGCCTGGATATCGCCATCGAGGCAGGCGCCCGTCTCATTGTTTGCATCAATCCGCTGGTTCCCATCGATAACAGCCGCAAGCAGGATATTCCGCTGTTGGGCGAAGATGGCAAGTTTATCAGCGAGAAGGGGGCGCAGGCGGTGCTTTCACAATTCATGCGAATTTCCCTGCGCAGCGGCCTGGCTTATCACATCAAGCAATTGCGTCGCCGTTATCCCGATATCGATATCATCCTCATTGAGCCCCGACGGGATGATTTCGAGATGGCATTCTATAATGTCATGCGTTATTCCGCTCGCGTCACCATTGCTCAGCACGGTTATCAGTCGGTGACGCTGGATCTGGAAAACCAGTATCGTGAGCTCAAAGCGATTCTCGCCCGTCACGGCATTCCCATCACCCGTCGCCTGGTGGCCGAGGAGCTGGAGGCCATGCATCAGGCGGGATATGATATCGATGTGGTGCGGGCCATGCTGGAGAAGGGGGAGCGGAGGCTGCGTTTTCGCAGAAAGCAACAAGCCGATGAGTCCTCGGCTGAGATCGTCACCGAGGAATTGCGAGACACCCTGGCGCAACTGGAGTATTCGCTGGCGATGATCCGGGAGCGCAGCGAAGCTGTCGGTTAGCGCGTGGGCTTGAGAATTGAAACGGAAAAGCCCCCAAACGCGCGGGCGTTGGAGGCTTTGTAGCAGGGAGGAAGCAGGGATTAGTTCAGCGGGCCGATCTGGTAGTCCTCGGGCAGCAATCCTTTTTCTTTCAGAACGACGGGATACAGTTTTTCGGCCTGACGGAACAGGTCTGCCAGTTTCATCGCCTTGAAGATGGAGCCTTTGGTTTTGATCTGTCCGCCGAAGTAAGCGTCTCGTAGCCGCACCGTGCCCAACAGGATGTTGTGCAGCAGATCGGCGTCGAGGCGGATGGCCAGATCGGGCTTGGCGCCGTCGGGCGAGAAGGAGATTCCCACCTGTTTCTGTTTCCCGTCAAGGCCAATGAATGTCTTGGGGGCGTCGAGGTAGATGTTGACCACCATGCGATGTTTGACGAAGTCATCGGATGCGCCGGGCGTGGCGTTCAGGCGTTCGAAGACTGCATTCATAATGGTGCGAAGGGTTTTGGAATCTGAATAAAACGACATAATTTTGGGGAACGAGTGGGGAGTTGGAAGACGATTGGCAACTGTTGGATGCCCGAGGCATCTGTTTGGTTGCATGCTTCATCATGGGGGCGAGCCCTTCGCGGCTATCAAGTCGGATGTGTAAGCGCTCACTCAGAATCGGGCATTTAGGGCGATCATTGTAGCACGCAGGAACGTAAAACTCAACGTAGCATCCTACTCCGGGCGCGTTCCAAAATTGGGGCGCCCTGGCCGAATAGAATTCGGTTCTGAGGG
>WGCR01000228.1 GCA_015493675.1 Anaerolineae bacterium | reverse complement strand
GGGTGATGGTGGGGGTGGCAGTGGCGCAAGTCCCCACCCGGACGGCGTTGGGCAGGGTGTAGGTCATGCCATCGGGCGGAGGTGGATTGGTGATGGAGAGATCGTAAACGCCATCGCTCAACGAGGGATCGATTTTCATCTGCATCTCCGCGCTGCTGATGACAATGACGTCGCGGGCGGGCAAGGAGCCGATTTGGGCCGTGGCGTTGGCCGCGAAGTGACGGCCATGCACTGTCAGCAGCGTGTTGGCGTCTATGCCGCAAGGGGGCTCCACGCGCTCGACGACGGGCATGCACGCGGCCAGACCGATCATGTCGCCGATGGCGCCGGCGATATCCTGCGCTGGCTCGGTGGATTGGAACACCCGCCCGCCGGTGGCGTTGGCCAAATCTTGCGCCAGGTGCGTGACTGCGCCGGAATGCCCGGTGCCCAGGATGGGAGAAACAATGACCTGGTGCGCCTGGGCCGCGGCGATGGCGGCGGTGATGGCGTCTCTGTCGCTGCCAGGATCATGCACCGGATCGCCATTTTCGGGCCCCTCATCACTCATGGGGATGATGAGACGGGCGTAGTCGGGCTGCCAGGCATAGCCATTGCTGAGATCGGTAACCGCAGGCCCCCAATCCTCCTCATGGTTGACGAGCCCGCCCGGAACGAGATGATGAACGGTATCGGATGCGCATTGGAAAGTGCGCGCAAGCCCCAGGATGCGGTAATTGACGCTGACGCCCTGGTTTTGCAAGTTGGCGACAATGGCGTCGATGCGGTTGCACAGGGCGCCAAATTCATCATACATGGAGCCCGAGGTGTCCATGGCAAAGACGACATCGACTTTGCCGCCCTGGGCGCATGCGGGCAGGGGCGTGGGGGTGGGAACGACGGGCCCAGGGTGGATGATGACGGGCAAGAAGATCGGGCAAGGGGGAAGAACGCGTTGGTAGCTGTTGCCGCCTACCACTTTGCCCCGCACCAGTTCGGTCAGCCCCACCGTAAAGCGGCTGTTGGCGGGAGCCTTGACCTCGATGTGCACGGTGCGCAGTTCGTGCGGATTCAAACGCACGCCGTAGATGGTGGCGGGGAAGCGCGTCACCAACAAGCGCCCGTCTGATTCCTGCACCAGACCGTCCAGCGATGTCCAACGCCCGGACAGCGGGCCTGGCTCGAACCGCACCTGGGCGTTGGCCCCCAGGCTGCTGACGCTGATTTGCAAGTCCACCATGCTGGATGTAGCCTGCGTGTTCACCACATCGAAAGCGATGCGGTCGGTGAGCAGGTTGTTTTCATCGAATTGACAGGAGCCGTCAGGCGGCTGTGGGTAATCGATGATGTGCATGTTGCGCTGGGCGATGTTGTTCTCCCATTGCGTGCGATCATCGCGGATGGCATCCTCGGGCGACGAAATGCGCACGAACAGGCAGAAATGCCCGGTGATGTTGGGCGTGTCCCAGGGGATGATGGCGATGGCGTGATCTCGCTCAGCCACGACATCCACCCGCACCGGCCCGCCAATGGCCGTCCAGTTGTCGGGATAGCTCAGGCCCAGGCTGGGATTGGCGTAGTACATCTGCACGTCGATATCGTGCACGGGCAGATTGCCGGTGTTCCAGATGCGCACATAGATGTAGTTGCGCTGGCCCGCCTGCGGGTTCTGATGCTGCATGCCGCCGTCGTTGTTGTGCCGCACCCAGATGTCAGGGCTGATCCACCATGGGCTCTGGCTGGGGATGCTGCCGTCATCGCTGGGATTGTCGCGCACAAAGACGTCGGGCGGATGCTGGTCGCAGCCCTCGATAGTCACCTGAGGATTGGGGAAGGTGCGGGTCTGGCGCTGGCCGCGGTTGTCATCGTAGCTGACCGCAGCCGATTGGTTGGTGGGGAAGGTCCCGCAGGATTTGGGCTTGATGTTGAAGGAGAGTTCGGTGACGCCGCTTTCCAGCCGCGGCAAATGCCAGAGGAGCGTATCGCCATACACCGCGGGCGTGGCCGGGCCGGAGAAGCTATTGGGAACCAGCTCGAAGTGGGGATCGATGACGTCGGTAATATCCACGTTCATGGCGGGCACGGTGCGCAGCTCGCTGGCCAGGCGGGTGTAGATGGCCTGAAGCTGATCCGCGGTGGGCGATTGGTAGTAGTACTCGGGCAGGGTGGCGATCTCTCGCAGCAGGGTGGCGTTGACGTCATTCCCCAGGCCGATGCTGAAGAGCTGGATGCCCGCATCCTTGATTTGCTGGGCGGCGGCGCGCACGTCGTCGGCGTAGGCCCCTTCCGGGTTGCCATCGGTGAGGAGGATGATGGC
>WGCR01000227.1 GCA_015493675.1 Anaerolineae bacterium | reverse complement strand
TCGCTATCCCATCGAGAACGCCGAGACCTTCTTCCTGTACAGCAAGGGGGAGCAGGTGGCTGCGATTCGGGCGGAAGTGGACGCGGGAGGCGCCCCGCTGACCGTGCTCGTGACGCATCTGGGCAACGGCGGGCCTATGATCCAGCAGCAGCAATTTCTGGAACTGGTGGGGGATGCGCCGCGGCGCACCCTCGCTCTGGGCGACTTCAACTTCCGGCCCGATACGCCTCAATACGCCCTCACCACCCAAACCCTGCTGGATACGTGGACGCAGAAATGGCCCGATTGGCAGGATGACCAGGGTCAGAAGCCCGAGCGCAAGATCGATCACATCTTCATCTCCCCCGACCTGCGCGTGCTCGACGCCCGCTACGTCCCCGCTGGGCCCAGCGACCATCCCGCCCTCACCGCAACCGTGTTAAGGTGAGTCGCACCTCCGAGGTGCGACTCACCTGGAGAGAACTACGCTACACTCACCTTGTAGTGGAACGCGTACAGGCCCAACACGCCCTGCACCGCCTCCTCGCCCGCGGCGGGCTCCACGCCCTCCGCCAGCGTCACGTTGATGATCACTTCTGTGCCGTGCAGCTTGCTGGGCACCGCCTGCACCTCGGCCTCGGCCACCTCATCCAGCGCATTCAGCGCGGCCGAAAGCACCTCCTGAATCTGCATCCGCACCAGCGCCGGCTTGAAGATCTTGCCCACCGCGGTCACGGGCATCTGTTCGATGAGGTAAATCTGCTTGGGGATTGCAGCCCGCTCGGGGATGTTGGCCTGAGCGAAGCTCAGCAGCTCGGCCGCCGTCGCCTCGGCGCCCGGTTTGAGCTGCACATAGACCACGGGCACCTCGCCCACCCGGGCGTCGGGCCGCCCCACGGCCGCGGCAATGGCCACCGCCGGATGCCGGTGCATGGGGTCTTCGATGCTCTTGGGATCGATGTTGTGGCCGCCGCGGATGATGAGCTCCTTCTTGCGCCCGGTCAGCCAGAAGTACCCCTCCTCATCCTGCCGCCCCAGATCGCCGGTGTTCAGCCAGAGGCCGCGGCCATCGCCCAAATCCACCCAGATGTTCCGGTTCTGGGCCTCCTCCAGATAGCCGGGGAACACATTGTCCCCGCGGATGAGCACCGAGCCGATCTCATTGGGCGGCAGCGCCTCGCCCGAGCCGTCATCGTTCACCCGGGCGATGATCATCTCCTGATAGGGGATGCGGAAGCCGATGGAGCCGATGCGGCGCTCGCCGTGGGGCGGATTCACCGAACTCACGCACGTGCCCTCGGTAAGGCCGTAACCCTCCAAAATGCGCAGGCCCGTGCGCTTCTCGAACTCCTTGAACACCTCCACCGGCATGGGCGCGGCCCCGCAGATGGCGTAGCGCAGCGAACTCACATCCGCATCGCCGATGGGCACATGAAGCAGGCCCGCATACACCGTGGGCACGCCGCTGAAGAAAGTCACCTTGTAGTGCTCCACGATCTTCCAGAAATTGGGGAACAGGGTCTTGTCCCGATAGCCCATGGGCGTGGCCAGCACCACCGTCGCCCCGTACATCCACGGGATCAAACCGGTAACGATGACCGCGTTGACGTGATAGAGAGGCAGGCCGCACATGAACGCCTGACCCGGAGCCACCTCCAGCACCACGCCGGGCGACCACGCGTCCATCACCTCGTTGCGATGGGTGTGCTGTGCGATTTTGGGTGCGCCCGTAGTGCCGCCGGTGTGGAAGTAAGAAGCGATGTCATCGGGCCTGATCTCCCGCTCGAAGATCAGCTTCTCGGGCGGCTGCTTCTTCATCTCTGCGTTGAAATCGACCACCTTCGCCTGGGCGATGGTCTCGGGCAGCTCGGGCTTGGGCATGCCGGGGATGAAATCGGCCAGATCGACCACGACCATCTTCTCCACCGTGGGCACTTTCTCCACCACCGCCGACGCCTTTTGCCAGATATCGACGCCCGGGAAAGGAGCCAGCGTCACCAGCATCTTGCTTTTGGCCGCATTCATAATGTCGGCAAAGGCCTCCGGCTCCAGCAGCGGGTTGATGGGCCCGACGACGCCCGCGATCTCCCCGCCGAAGATGGTGAGGAACGCCTGGGGCAGATTGGGCAGGATCATGGTCACCACTTCGCCCGGGCGCAGACCCAGCGCGTGGAACATGTTGGCCGTCTGATGCAGCGCTCCCAGCCATTCCCGAAAAGTGAACGACACGCCTTTGTCGTACATATCGCCCTGCAAAAAGAAATGCAGCGCCACGCCGTCGGGGTTCAGGGCCGCGCCCCGGCGGATGGCCTCATAAGTGCTGGCGGGCAATTCCCGCTCCGAAAGAGGAATCTGTTCGATGGCCTCGATGTCGGCCATGGTAGCAACGCGCGCCATTGCTGTCACTCCTTTTGGTAAATGAGTTGGGATGGAAACCATCTTTTACGTTCGATGCTTGTTTGTATGATAAAATACCTTAAACCTTTCCGAAAAACAAGGACCCCACTGAATGTCATCTTCACGGATTTTCCTACTGCTTATCGTCTTTTTGGCGGGCCTGACTTTGGGCGCCTGTGGCGATCGTCCTACTGTGTTACCCATGCCCGAAACAGCCACGCCTGCACCTTCGGCGACAGCCACGCCCACATCTCTCCCTTCGACGGCGACAGCTACGCCCGAGCCCCCTGCCACGCCGACGCCGACGTCGACGCCTACGGCGACAACCACCTCAACGCCTGTTCCCGCGACCGCGAATGCGTCCGCGGCCACGGCCACTTCTGGCCCTCCCACCGCCACGCTTCCTCC
>WGCR01000226.1 GCA_015493675.1 Anaerolineae bacterium | reverse complement strand
GAAGATACGGCCATCTGGGGCGTGGGTGGTGAGAGGGTTTTCATCCAACCCTGGCTCCCGAACTTCCCGCCATTTTTCGGCGCTACCGTAGCCGATAATGCCTTCTTCTGTTTCGGCAACTACGAAGCCGGCAGGAAAAACATGCTGGCGGGCATGAATGATCTCGGGCGATTCGGCTGTGCCATAAGGAGAAAAGGCTTCTGTGTCCAATTGGACGACTTGGGGAAGATCGGCTGGTGTGGCAATGCGGATGTGATATGGTTGCGACATGAGTTCATGTGTTCAGGTGTTTCGAGGCAACTGCTAACGCACTCGACTTTAAGCCTCAAAAAGCCACGAAGGCTCGAAGTTTTTCGAAGGAGCGAAGGGAAAAATGAAGAAAAATACTTCGTGCATTCATCTTCTTCGTGTCTTCGTGGCATACTCTGATGCTGAAAAAGACCCCCAGGCCCGTTGCGCCCCGGGGGTCTTTCAACTGCTTATTGGTTACTTCCTCACTACTTACTTCGCTTGCAGCGCCCGCCACACCCGCTCCGGGTACAGAGGCAGGGTGCGCACCCACTTGCCCGTGGCGTTGTGCACCGCTGTGACGATGGCCGGCGCCGCGCCATCCATGGCCAGTTCGGCCACCGATTTCGCGCCAAATGGCCCGTTCTCCTCGTTGGTCTCGATGAAGACCACGTCGATGGGCGGCGCGTCCGCCACCATGTAGGGGCGATATTCGCCGATGCTGGCGTTGGCCAGCTTGCCATCCTCTTCGAAGACCATCTCCTCGCTCATCACGAAGCCCATGGCCTGCAACACGCCGCCTTCCACCTGGCCCGCGGCCGTAACCGGGTTCAACACCCGACCGATATCCGCGGCCACGAAGAATCTATCCACCGTCACCTGGCCGGTGAGCGTATCCACCGTCACCTCGGCGAAGGAGGCCGCGGTGGGAGGCGGGCTCACGTAGCTCATGTGCGAGCCCGTGGCCATGATCTGATGCTGATCCATCTGGTGGGTGCTGATCATGCCCACATCCCACAGGCTGACAGAGCGGCCATCGGGCGCAAAGACCTGGCGGTCGCGCAGCTCCAGGCTTTCGGGATCATCCACCTCCAGCAGCTTGGCCGCGAATTCCTGAATCTGCTTTTTCACCTTGAGCGCGGCGTTGCGCACCGCGCCGCCGCTGATGTAGGTGGTGGAGCTGGCGTAAGCGCCGGTGTCGTAGGGGGTGAAATCGGTGTCGGAGGAATAGACCACGACGTCATCCAGGGGCACGCCCAGCACCTCGGCCGCAATCTGGCCCAGGATGGTGTCGGAGCCGGTGCCGATGTCGGTGGCGCCGATGGTCAGCATGAACGTGCCGTCGTCCCACATCTTGATGGTGGCCGCGGCCATATCCAGGCCGGCGATGCCCGAGCCGTGCATGGTGGTGGCGAAGCCAATGCCCTTGCGATAGCGGCCCGTCTGGTTGGCGTAGGCCCGGCGCTTGGCGTAGAAATCGGTGACCCGCAGGCCCACATCCAGGCATTCCTCGATGGCGCTGGTGGTGAGCACCTGCTCGTAGCCCTCGCGGCCCTCGCCCAGCTTCTTGGCCAGCAGCATGGTCTCGCCCACCTTCAGCAAGTTCTTGCGCTTGAACTCGACCACATCCAGCCCCAGCTTCTCCGCAATCTCGGCCATGATCACCTCGTAGCCGTATTGGGCCTGGGTGGCGCCATAGCCGCGGAACGCGCCGGTGGGGGGCTGGTTGGTGTAGACCGCGTCGGAGATGAAGCGGGAGTTAGGCGCGTTGTACAACGTCAGGCCCTTGAAGCCCCCCACCATCTGCACGGTGAGGGCGTGTGCGCCATAAGCGCCCGTGTCGCCGATGAAGTAGAGCTCGGCCGCGGTGACTTTATCGCCCTTGACGCCCACCTTGTAGCGCACGATCTCGGGATGCGAGCTGCGGGAGGAGTAGAACTCCTGCTTGCGGCTGTATTCCAGGCGCACCGGCTTGCCCGTGCGCACCGTGAGCATGGCGCAGACATCTTCCAGGATGATCTCCTGCTTGTTGCCAAAGCCGCCGCCGATGCGAGGCTTGATCACGCGGATGCGCTTGGGCTCCACGCCGATGAGGGGGGCGATGATGCGGCGCACGTGGAAGGGCACCTGGGTGGAGGTGTAAACCACCAGGCGGTCGTTTTCATCCCACCAGGTGAGGGTGACGTGGGGTTCGAGGTGCACATGCTGCTGTTTGGGCGTGTAGTATTCGGCCTCGTGCACGTAATCGGCCTCGGCGAAGGCTTTGTCCACATCCCCCACCTCGGCCTCGATGTGGAAGACGATGTTGCGCTGGGCGTCGTGGATGCCCTCGGTGTCATCCTCATCGTGGATGACGGGTGCGCCCGGCTGCATGGCTTCCAGGGGATCGATGACGTGGGGCAGCACCTCGTATTTGACTTTGATCAGGCGCAGGGCTTTTTCGGCCAGCTCGGGCGTTTCCGCGGCCACCGCTGCTACGCGGTCGCCCACATGCCGCACCTTGTTGTCGAACATGACCTGATCGTAGGGTGGGGGCTGGGG
>WGCR01000225.1 GCA_015493675.1 Anaerolineae bacterium | reverse complement strand
TCACTCCCACCGACACCTATTGGACCTATCTCACCCTGCGTTACTATCTCATCGGGCTGATTTTCGCCAGTGTAGATTGGCCCCTGAATTTCGCATACTACGCCCGCGGCGACAGCAAGACTCCGGCCATTGTCGGCATCCTGGCCGTAGGCGTCTATCTCATTTTCGCCCTGAGCCTGTTGCCGCACCTCAGTTTTTTGGGCCTGGCCTTTGCCGACGGCATGAAACAGATGGCCCACGCCCTGATGATGATCTTCCTGATGTACCGCTGGGGAGGCCGCCTGGGGCATGGCGTGGGACGCACCGCGCTGGTGGCGGCGGGCGCCTCTGCGATCATGGGTGTGATCCTTTACTTCAGCGCCAATGCCATCATGGCCCGCATAGGTACAGCCGGGCTTGTCCCTCGCATCACGGTGCTGCTGGTCCCGGGCGTCATTGGCGGGCTCATCTATTATCTCATCCTGCGCTGGATGAAAGTGCCCGAAGTATCCTTGTTGAACCGCCTGCTGCACAAACTGATCCCCGCACGATAATCTGGTGAATGCCGATGCCGCCTCGCCGGTTTTGGGTGCATCCCCCGCGCTGTTTTGACAAAAAATTGTCCCTTCACCATCATTTATGCTATAGTTGGACCCACATCCCTTATCTTTTCGGAAAGTAATCATGGCTAAAAAAAGTAAATCCAGCAAGAAACGCAAGCAACGAAAGACCAACGTTCCGGTTTACACCGTCCCCACCGAAAGCGAGGAGGATGCCGGAGCCAAGGTCGCAACGGTCACCACAGCACAAGCGCCTATCTCCAATCCTCTGGCCAGCAAGGACGCCACCACCGACAGCATCGATTGGGCCAAAGAGTACCCATTCTTCGCCCCGGACATGAAACAACTGGGCATTGTGGTGACGCTGATGGTCGTTCTGCTTTTGGCGCTGAACGTCATCTTCATTTATTTGTTGTAAGTCCCTTTTCACCAGCAGACACGGGGCCGTTCTCTTTTTGGGGCGGCCTTTCTTTTTGGACAAGATACGGCGCATCAAAAAAAGACCGCCTTACGGCGGCCTGTCGAGTGGGCGAGGAGGGACTCGAACCCCCGACCTCACGGATGTGAACCGTGCGCTCTAACCAGCTGAGCTACTCACCCACAGCACGGCGTATTATGCCATAATCCTCGCCCGAATGCAAAATTCCGGGAGATTCTGATCCACTCGAAGTTACGCCCGCCCATCTGCTCTCTTCAACCCAATGCGCAAGTTCAATCGCGGATACGCCCTCTTCTTCCTGCTCGTCCTCATCGCCGCCTATCTGGGCGTGCGCTGGACGTATCAGCGCGTCGAACCCTATTTTTCTGCCCGAGCGGAAACCTTCGCCAGCTACACGCTGGATGACTGGATTACATTCTTCAAGCTGGATGAAGCGCTGGGCGAGCCCGACATCACGCCCGTGCCTGCCGACCAATACCCCTTCACCATCACGCCTCATCCATCGGGCACGCCCGCGGTCACCGCGACGCCGGAGAGTTGACGTCAAACGGAAGAAGGGTATAATTGAGAGTATCCTGACCCGGACATGCCGGAATCAAGAAGTTTGTCTCACGCCAAACCGCCAAGACGCCAAGTTTGGCTCTACTGAAAAAACCTTCAACACGGAGGCACAGAGCGCACAGAGGAAGAAAAAGTGAGGTTTGGAGATGTTTTTCTCTGTGAACTACCATTATTTTCTCCGTGACCTCCGTGTCTCCGTGGTGAAATGGCCTTTTTTCAGTAGACTCATTCATGCCAATCAAAACCTGCATCAGTTGCTTCATAGCTACCAGCGATAGTGGCGCAGACATCGCTTTTTCATCACCCATGGTTATTTCTTTTCCGAAGCCCTCTCTCTACAGAACAGAACTGACTATTCTCCTGAGACAGCCCAGGCCAGGAGAAACACCGCGATTCAATACAGTTCTATCGCCAAACTCGACTTTTCATTACGCGCAGTATCCATAAAAACCGTTATTGACAAATAAAATAAATGTGCTACAATAAGAATATCGTATCCTATTCCCCCATCTGCTTCTTTTTTGAGGAGGTAATCAACCATGAAGCGACTTACGCTTCTCGTCCTTGCGGTGTTATTGGTGCTTACACTTTTACCATTAACGACAACGCAGGCTGCGCCCAATAATAGCGGCAAGTGCACCTGCAAGGCGTATTACAAGGTAAAAAAGGGTGATGTACTGAGCGCTATTGCGGCTCATTACGGCGTTTCGACGAAGTCAATCCAGAAATGCAATCACATCAAGAACCGCAACAAGATCTATCCGGGCCAGGTTTTGTGCATTCCCGGTACGCCGCCCCCCCATCC
>WGCR01000224.1 GCA_015493675.1 Anaerolineae bacterium | reverse complement strand
GGTGTCCACCATGGCCCGTTGGGAGATGATGGACGGGCTGGAGATTTTTGGCGGGGCTTTCGCACTCGGCCGCATCCGCCGCCTGATGGATGTGGTATTTGCGCCGCACCCCATTCCCCAAAGCATCAGCCTCCGGGAAATCGGGCCGGGCGTGATCTTCGAGACGGCGCATTTCCGGGTGGAGGCTTTCCCGGTGGTGCATCGCGGGCCCGATTGCTACGGCTATCAGTTCATCGAAACGCCCAAACGCCCGTTTTTGGCCGATAAAGCGGCGACGCTGGGCGTGCCCGCGGGCCCGGAGCGACGGTTGCTGGTGGATGGGCAGGCCATCACGCTGCCCGATGGACGCGTCATTCATCCTGATGACGTGCTGGGGCCAGAACGCGAGGGCGCGCGGCTGGTCTTCATCGGTGATCTGGCTCGCACTCGCGGCCTGGCCCGCATCGCCAAGGGCGCAGACGCGCTGGTGGTGGAGGCCACCTATCTGGAAGAAGACAGGGAGCTGGCCCGCCAGTACGGACATCTCACCGCGGCGGGGGCCGCGCGGCTGGCTCGCAATGCAGACGTGCGTCAGCTCATCCTCACGCACATCTCCCGCCGTTACAGCGGCGAGGATATCCAGGCCGAGGCGAAGGCCATCTTTCCCCATTCGGTCGTCGCCAATGATTTCGCCCGGTTCGAGATCAAACGGGCGAGAGAGACGCGGAAGTAAGCGTTAATCTTCATCCAACGCTTTTTTCAACAGGGCGGCTTTTTCCGCCAATTGCGCCCGGCTGGCCTGACGCAGACCGCCGGCGCGGGTGCAATGAAAACCATCGCCGCTAAATCGGGGGATTACGTGAAGGTGGGCGTGGGGCACATCCTGGCCCGCTGCCCGGCCATCGGCCAGCATGAGATTGACGCCCTCGGCCCGCACCGGCGAACGATAGATGGCCGCGGCGATGTTCCGGGCCACCTCCATCATGCGCGCAGCGGTGGCGTCATCCAGGTCGGTGATCCGGGCAAAGTGCTGCCTGGGAACCACCAGCGTGTGGCCGGGGTTGATGGGGAAAAGATCCATAAATGCGATGACCACATCGTCTTCATAAACGATACTGGCCGGCGCTTTGCGGGCGATGATGTCGCAAAAGATGCAAGTGCTCATGGCGTTCTTCCTGGAAGTGTAAGATGGAAATATGATGTTCGCGGTGTCGAAGCAAAGGATTCGGCGGTTATGAACGCGTTGGGAAAAAGTTGTTCCACAAGACGCAATAGATCTGGGGGAAGCCCGGCCCACAGATGCAAGCGTTCGCCCGTGACCGGATGACTGATCTCCAGCATCATGGCGTGCAGGAACAGCCTGTGCAGGGCGTAGGTCTCCCGAAAATAACGGTTGATGCGTCCCTTGCCATAAGTGGTGTCGCCAATGATCTGGTGGGCGCAGCGGGCCAGATGGCGGCGGATCTGGTGCTGGCGACCTGTGCGCGGCCGGGCCAGCACCAGGGTGACGCGTTCTTCGGGACAGTAATGCAGGGGCTGGAAGTTGGTTAGAGCCGAACGTCGCGTCTTTCCATTCTTCAAGGGGTGATCGACGGTCATGGGCCCCGCCAACCAGCCCCGGGCCAGGGCGATATAACGCTTGACGGTATCGGGCCGGGCCAGTTGCTCGTGCCACAGTCGGGCGCTGTCTCCATCCAGCGCATAGAGCAATACGCCGCTGGTGGGACGATCCAGACGATGGATGGGATAGACTTGACGCCCGATCTGTCGAGCTGCCAACTGCCGCAGAGAGGTTTCTTTGGGCCCGGCCCATTTGCTGTTGTGCACCAACAGGCCTGAGGGCTTGGCCACCGCGATGGCGGTGTCATCCTGCCAGAGAATCTGAACGGGCGTTGTGTCGACTGTGATCATGGTTTCCTCTCCCCGATGATAGCCCGAGGCCGATGTTTTTCCAAAACCAACGCCTCATCGTACAATGATCTCATGCCTGCATACGCCCATCCCCCTCATCCAGATGCCCGGCCCGGCGGCAGCGCCCGCGTGCGCGCGGGCATGATGCGCGGGCTGGCGCGCGTGGCCGGTGGAAGCAATGGGCGCGAGTTGTCTCCCGAAGAACTGGCCACGGCCCGCATCCTGATCATCCGGCCCGACCATCTGGGCGATCTGCTGTTTCTGGTTCCGGCTATGCGCTGGCTACGGGCCCGTCTGCCCCATGCGCATATCGCTCTATCCATTGGCCCGTGGGGCAAGGCCGCGCTGCCCGCTCTGACCGGCACTTATGACCAACTCATCGATCTGCCTTTTCCGGCCTTCGAGCGAGGGGCTCGCGCAGGCGCGGCGGCGCGGTGGCGGATGCTGGGGGCGTGGGGCAAACGCCTGCGGGCCGGAGGCTACAACGCCGCGCTCATCGCCCGGCCCGACCACTGGTGGGGAGCCATGCTGGCCCGGTTCGCAAACATCCCCCTGCGATGGGGCTTTGATACGCCGGAAACAACCCCCTGGCTCACTCGCACATTGCCCACAGCCAAAGAACACGCGGCCGCAGGCAATCTGCGGCTGGCCGCGGCCCTGACAGGCGACCACCTGGAGCCCGCTCCCATTGCCCATCCCTTGAGTTTTCAGCTCACCCCGCGCGATCTGGGGGATGCGGACGACCTGTTGTTCAACATCTTTGGCGTGGATGATGTCCATCCGCTGGCCGTCATTCATCCCGGCTCGGGCGCAGCCATCAAGCTGTGGAAGCCGGGAAAATGGCGGGAAATCGCCCGGCGTCTGGCGGACGCGGGCGTGCGGGTGCTGGTCACTGGCGGGCCCGACGAAACCGCATTAACCCGCGATGTGGCGGCAGTCCCCTCGGGCAATGTGGTGGATGTGGGCGGACAGACATCTTTCGCCGTGCTGGCGGCCTTGCTGCATCGAGCGGATATCGTTTTGGGCCCCGACAGCGGGCCGCTGCATCTGGCCGTGGCCGTGGGAACGCCCTCGCTGCACCTCTTTGGCCCCTCCGATCCGGTGCTGTTCGGGCCGTGGGGCGATCCCGCCCGGCACATCGTCATCGCCAGCGATTGGGCCTGCGCTCCCTGCGGCAAATTCGATTGGCCCGATCTCGCCGCCCACAACTGTGTGCGAGACATCTCTGTCGAGCGGGTTTGGGAATCTGTCGAGCAATTGATGGGCATGACAACGAATCGATAAGATGATAAACTGTCTCCGATCCCACATCTCCTCCCGCCATCCAATACCTCATTCCAACTTATGACTATCGACCTTTCCCGTTATCAACGCCAACTCATTTTCAGTGGCCTGGGCGAAGAAGGCCAACGCAAACTTCTCTCCAGCAGAATCGTCATTGTGGGCTGCGGCGCCACCGGCTCCTCACTGGCGATGCTTCTGGCCCGGGCGGGCGCAGGCTTTCTGCGTCTCATCGACCGCGATTTTGTGGAGATGAACAACCTGCATCGTCAGATGTTGTTTACGGAGGAGGATGCCGAAGAAGGACGCCCCAAAGCGGTGGCCGCGGCCGAGCATCTGCGGGCCGCCAACAGCGATATTAGCATCGAGCCGGTGGTGGCAGATTTCGATGCCGGAAACGCCATTGCCCTGACGCAGGACGTCGATCTGATTTTGGATGGCACGGACAATTTCGAGACCCGTTATCTCATCAATGATGTGGCGCTGGAGCTGGGATTGCCCTGGATTTACACGGGCGTTGTGGCGTCTTACGGCATGGGAGCCACTATCATTCCCGACGGCGCCGCCAGGAAAGTGGGACGGGAGGCGACGCCCTGTTTGCAGTGCATTCTGGGGCCGGAACCGCCCGGCGGCGGCCCTACATGCGATACCGCCGGCGTCATCGGGCCAATCGTCACGCTAATGGCCTCTATCAGCGCAGCGGAGGCTATGAAATTGCTCTCGGGCCGGGGGGAGATCAACCGAGGCATGTGGATGATGGATTTGTGGGATAATTCTTTTGAGCAATTCGGCGTTGCCGGACGCAATCCAGATTGTCCCGCCTGCGGCAGGGGAGAGCGCCGTTTTCTGACTGCCGACGCGGGCAGCCGCAGCGTCTCATTGTGCGGGCGCAACGCCGTGCAGATCACCAATCCCGGCGCCCAGCTCTCTCTGCCTGCCATTGCCCGACGGTTGCAAGCGTTGGGCCAGGTGGATGTCAATGAATATCTGTTGCGGGCGCACATCGATGATTACGAGATCACCCTCTTCGCCGATGGTCGGGCCATTATCAAAGGCACGGAGGACCCGGATCTGGCCAGAAGTTTATACGCCAGATATGTGGGAATGTAGAATCAGGGGGCGATGGGCAGGGTGAAATAAAATGCCGATCCCTGGCCCGGCCGGCTCTGAACCCAGACATCGCCGCCCATGGCCTGAACGATGGCTTTGACCAGAAAAAGCCCCAATCCCGCACCCTGGGTGCTGCGTCGCAGGCTGGAATCCACCCGGTAGAAGCTCTCGAAGATGGCGTCCAATTCCTCTTCCGAGATGCCAACGCCCTCATCCTGAACAAAGGCCATTATCTTGTCTTCGCGCCTGAGGGCGCCGATGGTGATCTTACCGCCCCGGGGAGAGTATTTGATGGCGTTGCTAATGAGATTATCGAAAACCTGCCGCAGACGACGTTCGTCAGCCAACGCCAGGGGCAGATCATCCGGGAAATCGAGGATGAACTGGTGACGATCGGTCTGGGTGCGAAAACGTTCAACGGTTTTTTGCGCTACAGCAGCGATGTCGACCGGCTGGGGATCCATGGAGAGCGCGCCGGTTTGGATGCGCGAGGCGTCTAGCAGATTGTCGATGAGTTCGGTAAGCCGATCCGCTTCCTCCACGATGATCTCGGCGCTTTCCCGCACAAAATCGGGATCGGGGGTGACGTCGGTGCGGGCCAGAGTGCCTGCATAGCCTTTGATCAAACTGACAGGCGTTTTCAGCTCGTGGGAGATCACGGAGATGAAGGTGGATTTCAGGTTTTCAGCTTCGCGATAGCGCGTGATATCCACAAAGGTGACGATGATGTTCACCAGCCGCCCATCTCCGCCAAAAAGCGGTGAATAACTGACGCCGACGGTCACCGTCTTATGGCCCGGACGGATGATATCCCCCTCTCCGTACAGTACGCGAGTCGGCGGCGGCGGCGTGCTTTCACCCAGGCAGAGATGCTCGCCCGTGCGATTTTCCAGCTTCAGAACTCGTGTGCAGTGTTTGCCCACCGCCTCATCTTCCGAGACGCCCAGCAACCTGGTAATCGCCCGGTTGACGATCTCAATCCGCAATTGAGGATCGAGGAGCATGATGCCATTGGGATTGTTCTCGATGATGGCTTCGACGCGAGCTTTTTCGGTGCGAAGTTGCTCCACCTGGCGGGCGTTGCGCACCGCCACGGCAGCCTGATCTGCGAAATCCCGCAACAACATGCGGTCGCCGGGCGTAAAAGCAATGGTTCCGGTGCGAAACAGGAAAATGCCTCCCACCACTTCTTCATCCTCCAGCACCAGCGGCAGGGAAACCACCTGCTCCAGCGTTGCTTTTGTCACGGCATTCACCAGTTTCAGTTGACGCCGTAATTCCTGCTCGGCCCAAAAATCCTCCACCGGGCGCTTTTGGGCCAGATAAGGCGACAACTGCTCGAACACCTCGGTGGGGAGTCGGTAGCCGGTGGTAATGCGCAGCGCGCCGGAGGGCGTGGTCAGGGCGATGTAACCAAAATCGGCATGCACCAAATCCGCGGCATATCCCAAAATAGTGCGGAGCAATGCCGAAAGATCGGAGCTGGAAGCGAAAATGCGCGTGATCTCCAGCAGGGCTTCCAGTTGGTGCTGGCGATATTGGGAATAAAGAGAAAGGCTCATCGGAGTTCAGGTGTTGAAAGGTTGGATGAAAGGCATGTCCGCTGGGGCGTCTGCCGGGGGCAGGTCTATTCTAACACGTCGGCCGCCGAAGCGCGTAGCTGTTTCATCCCAGCGCCATGCCGCCGATGGTGACCACCGACGTGTTCTGTTCATCGGCGGGACAGACCGCATAGCCAGCCCGGACGCCCTCCACCGGCCCCGTTGTTTTCAGGCTGAGATAAAAAGGCGCGACGCCACAGACATTGTTCTCGTCCCGTTCCCGTTTGATGATACGCCAGAAGCCCTCGGCATCGCCCGCAGCCAGTTTTTCCAGCATCTCGTCATCCAGCCGCCGGATTTGCGCCAGCTTCGCTGCATCCACCCGGTCGCCATCGAAGGCTGGCCCGACATGAGCCAGATCGCCCGAGGCCACCACCAGGCTGCGAGGGCGTTCCTGCAGGATGGTGCGCAGTTCGGCCAAAAATCGGGCCAGCAGCGGGTCATCTGCGGGTGAATAGGAGGCATCCAGGAAGGGGATCAGCGAGCCGGTAAGGACGGGGAGCACCGGAACAGGCTGGCCTCTCCGCATGTGATGCAGCCAGGTCAGCACCAATTCCAGCGAGTGTTCGCCCAGATGATAGAGTTCGCCCGCAAAGGCAGCTTCCTCCCCGATGGCCCGAGCCAGTCGATCCACCAAGAGCTGTTCCGTGGGCAAAATGCCGTAAGGCGTGGCGTAGCTCTGTCGGGTAAGGGTGATAGGATGACTGCTGTAGTGGTCTGTGCCCAGGATGATGACCAGTTCCGCGGCGCGGGCCATCTCTTCCGCCTCCTTCCACACCCGGGCGTAAACTTCATGCCCGCGCTGATAATCGATGTGGGGACTGAACACCAGTTTGCCCGCTGCCGGCATGGGCGTCACCGGCCCGGCTGCGGCCAGATAGGCGTCGAACTGCGCCCGGAGCTCGTCAGCATCAGCAGGATAACCCTGGCCAACGAGAAGCATGGGGCGGTGAGGCAGGGCGTAGTAGCGAGCCAACGCCTCGGCGTAGGCGGCATGAAAACGCTCGTTTTCCAAAAAAATCGCTTCATCCAGCGCTGCGATCAGCTCCTCAATCGCGCCGTTCTCGGCTGAAATGCCAAAATGTGCGTAGAGATCATTGCGAATGGACGCAACATCCCGGCTGCCATCCAGCAGATAGAGCACCGGGCCATAGGCCTGAGGCAGCACCAGATAGCGCTCGGAAAGCTGAAACGGGTCTTGAAGCAACAGCGCCGGCGCATTCTGATAGGAGATGGCCTGGATGTTCAGGGAACGGAGTTTGGGAATGGGCATGGAGATGTTAATGCGTGAAATTAGCTTCTTTGGTTCTGGTCGTGCCAGATTTTGGGAGGGTGTTTGTCAAACTGTTTGCTTTTCACATTTCGAAATAGCGCCGGATGAGGGTGGGCGGGAAGATGCCGCGGTCGGTGACGATGCCCGAGATCAGATGCGGCGGGGTGATGTCAAAAGCCGGATAAAGCGCCTTCACTCCCTCCACCGCGGTGCGCCGCCCCGCACAATGCAGCACCTCCGCCCCATCCCGCCATTCGATCTCGATGCCATCTGCGCTCTCGGTGGCCGGATCGGGCCCGTCGTAGCCCAGCACGTAAAAAGGGATGCCGTGGTAGTGCGCGGCGATGGCGACCTGAAACGTGCCCACCTTGTTGGTGATGTGCCCGTCCAGCGTGATGCGGTCGGCCGCACAGATGAATTTGTCGATCATCCCCTGGCTCATCAGATGCGCAGGCATACCGTCGGTGATGACGGTAACTTCCACGCCCAGCTCTTTGGCGCACTGAGCAGTGAGCCGGGCCCCTTGCAGATAGGGCCGCGTCTCGGTGGCGATGAGATGGATGGTCTTGCCCTGCTGTTTGGCCGTCCACAGCATCCAGCACAAGGCTGCGCCGGCGATGCAGTGGGTCAGCACCCGATCACCATCCTGCAACAGCCCGGCCGCGTGCTCCCCGCACAGCCTGCTCACCCGGTTGCCCCGCTCGATCTCGTCGGTGACGTAGTCAAGCACCGCCTGTTTGGGGTCCTCGCCCGCGTCCAGCGCGTCCAGCGCCCGCGCCAACGCCGCCGGAATGATGTGATGCAGATCGTCCGCGGTCGGGCGGGTGGCCAGCAGCCGCTTTGAAGCGGCTTCATAGGCCGCTTTAGCGGGCTTTGCCAGCGCCAGGCCCAGGCCCGCGGCGTACGCCAGCGGCGGCCCGCCCTGCACGATCATCGTCTCGATGGCTCGGGCCACCTCCTCCACCGTGCGACAGGTCACATACTCGACCTCGTGCGGATAATTGGCCCGATTCAGCAGGATCACCGCGTCCTGCTCGGGGTCATAGTACAGCGTCTTGAAGCGGTCGGCAAGGATGGCTGGATTCATAGCGCCTAGTTTACATCCCATTGGATCGAGTTCAAAATCTGCCGGAGGATGGCGTTGGAGGCGGAGTTCAGCGAGGCGCTCTCGATAATGATCTCGTTATTTTCCCAGAAAGTGCGGTAGCTTTCGCTGACAGGATACGCCACATCCACAATGTGCACGGCAGGCTGTCCCGCCAGCGTCATCTCTTCGACGACTCGGCCCCAGGCGCGACGGCCGCCCTTATCGGCCAAAAGCCAAAAATAGAGGCCATCGAGGCTGTGGTCCGTCTCGCCCAACGGAATTGCCCACAGCCTCGGGCCTCCACCCCGCATTACGCGGTCACCCTCTCACCTTTCACCTTGTGCGGGTGACGCTCGATCGAGCCATTGCTCGCTCTCTCGCCGCACCACTGTGAAATCCTTGCCTTTATTATCGCAGCAATTCTTGCAGCTTTCCTGAAATCGGGCTGACAGCTTGGTGACAACTGGCTTTGTTTCGTTGTCAGCCTGACAATTGTCATCTATCCCACATACCTATGTCTGGCGCTATCTAAATCATCGTTCGGTTTGGAGAACCGTTGCGTCGAGCCGTTGGCGCCGGACGTGAGCCTGAGTTGTCATCGTAGGAAAGACGCCCGCATTGTGTCATACAGCCGTTCAGCAAGCTTGTAGCTTCGGTGCTAAACTAAAAAAGATGTTTTCCCTGCATTTCTTCATCGAGGCTACTCGACCATGCCAAAATCCATCTTGCTGCTCCTCCTGTTCCTGGCGCTGTTGGGTCTTTCCGCCGGCAACGCCAACGCGGTCGCGCCGGACACGGCGCAGTTGGAGCTTTACGGCAATTTCCACACCATGGGCGTTATCGTCACCCTGGACGCCGCGGATGACCCCGACAACGACGCCACAGCATCTCTGGAATATCGGGACAGCGGCGGCGTCTACCGCGACGGTTTTCCATTGACGCGCGTCAGCGCCACCCGTTTCGCCGGGAGCATTTTCTGGCTGCAACCGGGCGCCAGTTATGATGTGCGCGTCACCTTCAGCGATGCAGATGGCGATCCCATCGAAGGCGTTATCCTGACGGGAACAGCATCGACCCGGCCCGAAATCGTCATTCCCCAGGCCAATCACAGCCTTGTGACCAGCCCCACTGGCAGTGGAACGGCCTGTAGCGAGGCCTCGCCCTGCGCCCTGAGCGAGGGCGTCAACCAGGCCCAGGCCGGGGATGAAGTGCTTCTGCGCGGGGGCGTCTACTACCAGGGAGAAATAAGCCTGCCTCGCTCGGGCGTAGCGGGCGCGCCCATCGTCATCAGGAGCTATCCAGATGAGACAGCTATCCTTGATGGCGGCGATCCCGACAGCTTCACCTGGACGAATCAGGGCGGCGGCGTTTATCGCACCACGGTGCATGTGGCTGACACGCATTTGGTGACCGCGGATGGCGAGCGTCTTTACCCCTACCAGAGTCTGTCCGATCTACAAAATCTCATCTGGGGCATCCCCGGCTTTTACGCGGATGGAACGACGCTTTACGTGCGGCTGCAAGGGGATGCTGATCCGGCCACAATGGCGATGGTCGTTTCTCGCTACAACAACGCTTTTTATGTGGAGCAGGATTATATTTATTTCTCGGGACTCACTTTTCGGCATTACGGGCAGGGTGATTGGGCCAAGGCGATCTATTTCAATAATGCCAGCAATAATCTGGTGCAGCAGAGCCTCTTCGCCATCAACGATCTGGGCGTCGGCGTCAAGCGGGCTTCGCATCGCAATGTTTTCCAGGATAACGAGTTCTATGACACCGATTTTTTGTGGCCCTGGGATTCGGTAAAGTCGGGAAGCCGGTTGGAGACCGGCGGCGTCAATTTCTACAGCCCTGCCACGGGGCGGGGAAACATCATCAGGCGCAATGTCTTTCACGATTATTTCGATGGCTTCGGCTCCTGCCCGGAGGATAATGGTTCCGAGACCAACGAAACCGATGTTTACGACAATCTGGTTTATAACACCGGCGATGACGGACTGTCGGCCGATGGTTCATGCAGCAATGTCCGTATCTGGAATAACAGGTTTCACGATGTGCTGGTGGGCGTCTCCCTGGCTCCCATTTACGAAGGCCCGTTATACGCCATCCGCAACCTGATTTACCGCATCGGCGCCGGCAATAGCGATTATAATGGCATGGCTTTCAAATTCAACAGCGGATATGACCAGTCAGGAAGGATGTATCTCTTCCACAACACTGCGGACGCGGTTTTGCCGGAAAACGATGGCTTCGAACTCCGTTCCCCCGGCTCCTGGGAGATGATCTATGCGCGCAACAACATCTGGGCGGGCACTGATTATGCTTTCAGCAACGACAACCCGAGCCAGCCCCTGGATTTCGACTACGACAACCTCTTCACCACCAGGCCCGGCGAGTTCGCCTGGTGGGACGGACTGCCCGATCGCCATCTCAACACTCTGGCCGAATTTCAGGATGAAACGGGCCAGGAATTGAATGGGTTCAATCTGGAGCCCGATTTCTCCGACGCCAGTCATGGCGATTATACGCTACCCGCGGGCAGCAACATGATCGACAAGGGCGTGTTGATTCCCGGCATCGACGATGAATTCACGGGCGTGGCGCCCGACCTGGGCGCTTTCGAGCATGGCGCAGTGCAATACCTGCCTATCATCACCATCGACGCCATCAGCGCTACGGATGCTCGCCTGCTTTGGAAGCGCTCAGCGTGGCATAGCAGCTATAAAGTCTGGCGGAACAGCACGCCCTATTTCACGCCCGCGGGCGTGGCGTACGGCGTGGTCACTGCGCCTCCCTGGGAGTTCGACGATGCAGGAGCGTTGGGCGACCCCAGCGTCAACTACTTCTATCAGGTGACGGGCGAGATGCTGGGCGGCGGCTCGACCACTTCCAACGAGGTGGGCGAATTCGATTTCGCCCTGGAGGCGGGGGAGTAAGGCGTTTGTGGAAATGGAAAGTCAATGACGGCTCTTCGCTGTTATTTCCACCAGTTCAAACTTCCCCGCCCTCTCCCCGGAAAAAAGATAATGCCCCTCGCCGAAATGGACGGAATACAACACCGTCTCACAACAATATGCAATAACGATGTGATCGTATTCCGGACCGACCCGTTGCCCATCATAGACCACGAAATAGCGCCCATCTTTTTCTCCCACGAAAATCAATTTGCCATCTAAAACATAGGGGCGATAGGCGTGATCCAAACCATACAGCACCCGATAATCCCGCCCGTCATCGATGATGGTGGCAACGTCTGGCGCTGCAAATTCCCACACCGCTCGCCCGTTTACATTCTGCAATGAGATGTTGGATGAAATGGCGTCGGGAGCGCCGCACAGGGTCTTGATTGGCCGGGCATTTTTGTAAAGCGTGTAACGATAAAGAGGAAAAAAGCCAGTAAAAGAAGCGATGTGGTAGGCGTCGTCACCGATTTGGAGATGCAGATCATCGAAATCATGGCGCCGGGCAAACAGCGCTTCCTCCGCGGGCGCAAGCATGGGAACGGTGTGACCGTAGTATGACATGATTTCATCCCAGTTGTAGTAAAGGGATGACTGGGAACACGCCCGCCAGGTCAAGCCCGCTTCCGCGGGTGTGACCGTTGGCAGCGAGAGGGGTCGGGATAAGATGGGCTCGCAACGAAACATGCGATAGCCGATCCCCGCCCCAACCATGATGACAAAAAGCAGGAGGATAAAGCGGTATGATTTTTTCATGAGATTTGATTCGTTGCGGATTTCCGCGGATTCTTCTGATTTCATCAGCGCCCATCCGCCTGATCCGCGTTATCAGCGGCGAATCCAGACTTCTATGCGCCTAGCCGGAATTGCGTCCCGGCGATCAACCAGCTTCGGCGGATCGTACATCCGCCTCGACGCAAAATTTCCTTCCTTTGCGCCTTGGCGGCTTTGCGTGAGATGCTGTCACCTATCGCCACTGAATCGAACCGAGAATTTGGCGGAAGATAGCGTCGGTTGCGGGGTTCAGGGGGGCGCGCTCGATGATGATTTCGAAATTGTCTTTGACCGTGAGCCTGGTTTCGCCCAGGGGTTGCACCTGGTCGATGACGCGCAGGGCGGCGCGCCCGGCCAGCGTTCTCTTCCCCACCCGATGCCCGAAAGCCAGCGCCTGCTTTTGCGTCCGTAGCCAGTTATCGGGATTGATGTCCTGACCGCGACCGTAAGTGCGATGGATGATGATCTCCAGAGCGTCGGGGGGCAGAGGCGTCAGGCCCCAGTTGCGGGCCATGGCAAAATTGGCGATGACATAGCGCCCGCGATCCACCTGCGTCACCCGCCACTCCACAGGAGCGCGCAACGTTATGCCCAGGTCGGGCAGATGGTAGGGTTGCCAGGTCTCGACGGGCCCGGGCTCCGCCATCATCATCATCTCGTCGCTGATGTCTTCCTGCACGATGTCGCTCCGTCGCAACTGCGACATCACGCCCAAAAAGATGGCGTCCGCGGCCACCGGCGTCAGCTCCCCTGTATTCACATCCAGCACGACGATTTTTTGTCCCTGCTCCGGGCCCATGACCACCACCAAATGCTGGCTGTCCGCCGTCCATACCGGGCGATGAAGGGGGGCCGACAGTCCCGTCGTGTACGTCACGCCCCACCCGCCGTCGCTGCAGCGCACAGTGATGCCGGAAAAGCGCTGGGGGTCATTGGCATTCATGAAGGCAGCAAACTGGTGGTCGGGGGAGAGCGTCGCTGTCCCCGGGGTAAACGCCCGCGATAGGGGCCTGGGCGCGCTGCCATCTGTGGGGCAGATACGCCAGCCCGGAAGCGTCCAGAAGGCGTCGCCCTGGGCCGACCACCGATAATCGTTGCCACCGCCTTCTCGTCCCGGGGCCGCGTAGCGGCACAGTTCCTCGAACTCGCCCGAGACCGTATCCACCAGCCAGGTGACGATCTGGGGAGCGGGACTATCGCTGTAGGTGATGGCTGCCAGATGTCGCGAGTCGGGCGACCAGCGCAGCGCATTCACCTGCGCGGGCAGTTCCGCCAGCAACCACTCCTCCTCATCTCCCACGACATTTTGCACGAAGATAGCGTTGGGCTGCCGGGGGCGCTGCTGCTCCCAGTTGTGGGTGGCGGCGATGCGGCGGCTATCGGGCGCCCAGGTGAAGGCCAGGGGATGTTCGCTGATGCGGCGGCGGACGCTGCCATCGCTCGCAACCAGCCAGGTTCCCTGCGACTGGGTGGGGATGATGAGCCAGCGGCCATCGGGCGAAGCCTTGGCAGGGAAGATGAGAGGCAGCAGAAAGTAACCTTCGCCCGCGGCCGCATCCAGGATGTAATTTCCCGGCCCCAGCAACTCGGTTTCGCTGCCATCGTCGAGATTGTGCAGGATGACGGAGCCATCGCCGCGGGCGTAGAGGACTTGGTCGGACGCCGCCTTCCGGGTGGTGATGATTTGGCCGGATG
>WGCR01000223.1 GCA_015493675.1 Anaerolineae bacterium | reverse complement strand
GCCAAGCCTGCCGAATTTGAGTCCACAGAAGACCAAAGTTGACGAAAATCGACGAACATACACATTGACGAAAAAATCTGGCTCTTTTGGATTTCGGGGGGTTGACTGTTTTTTGACCTCCGGGAGGTGGACGAAAACCGTCTGGTTAAGCCAAAAGCTACCCGTCCACCTCCCGGAGGTCGGAACATCCCACAAAATCCGGTTGAACCAAAAATCTTCGTCCAACTTCGTCTCATCATCCATTTTTCTCCAAAGGAGACAACAAACTGTATGTTCATTAGTTGATATAGCTATCTTCCACACACCACACACCACACCACATCACACACAGACACACACAGAAAGGAGTGGCATCTTTATGAAACGCATACTCATTCTCGGCGGCGGCACTGCAGGCACCATCGTCGCCAACAAACTCTATCAGGAGCTGGACCCGGAAAACTGGAAAATCACGGTCGTGGACAAGGATGATGTTCACTTTTACCAACCCGGCTTCCTGTTCATCCCCTTCGGCATCTACAAAGGCAAGCGGGATGTCATGCGCTCCCGGCGTCGCTACATGCCCCGCAGCGTGGAGCTGATCCTGTCCGAAATCGAGATCATCGAGCCCGACAAAAATCAGGTGATCATCAAGAAGGATAATCGGACGCTGCCCTACGATTTCCTGATCATCACCACCGGCTCGCACACGGCGCCCGAAGAAACGCCCGGCCTCACCGATCACGGATGGCGCAAGAGCATCTTCGATTTCTACACCATCGACGGATCGCTGGCTCTCTCCAAAAAATTGCGCACCTGGGAAGGCGGGCGCATGGTGCTGAACATCACCGAGATGCCCATCAAGTGCCCGGTGGCGCCGCTGGAATTCATGTTCCTGGCCGATTGGTACTTCCACGAGCACAACATGCGAGACAAGGTGGAGCTGGTCATGGCCACGCCGCTGGATGGGGCATTCACCAAACCGCGGGCCTCCTCCATCCTGGGCAATATCCTGGAAGAAAAAAATATCAAGCTGGTCACCGAGTTCAACACAGGCGAGGTGGATCCCGATAGCAAGCAGATCATCTCCTATGATGAACGAAAAGTCGATTACGATCTGCTGATTTCCATTCCCACCATCATGGGTAGCGAACTCATCGCCCGCTCGGGCATGGGAGATGAACTGAATTTTGTGCCCACCGAAAAACACACCCTCAAAGCCAGAGACTTCGACAATGTCTTTGTTTTGGGCGACGCCACCAACCTGCCCAGCTCCAAGGCCGGCTCCGTAGCCCACTTCGAGGGCGAGGTTTTCCTGGAAAACTTCCTGCGCTACATCGACGGACTCGATCTGCTCCCCACCTTCGACGGACACGCCAACTGCTACATCGAGTCTGGTTTCGGCAAGGGCTTCCTCATTGACTTCAACTATGATGTTGAACCCCTGCCCGGCATGTACCCGCTGCCTGGCATCGGGCCTTTCTCCCTGCTGCAGGAATCCCGCATGAACCACTGGGGCAAAATGATCTTCCGCTGGATGTACTGGAACATCCTGTTGAAGGGCAAACCCATGCCTGTTACCGCCGAGCTCAGCATGGCCGGCAAATGGCTGTAGGAGGTCAACATGGATCAAAACGCCACACAGGATACCCAAGCGCAGTTGCAAGCGCTCAATGCCAAAATCGATGCGTTGACCGAGCAAATGGCCACCCTGACCGATTACGTCATCGAGCAGCGTCAACGCCAGCAGGAATGGGATGAGCTGAAAGAAGACCTCAGCCCCATCCTGATGGAACTCACCGAGGTGACCGTCGAAGAGCTGGAGGAGATCGAGCCCTATGTGCGGCTGGAAGACGTCCTCGCCTTCCTCAAACGCCTGGCCTCCAATCTCCACAACTTCGAGTCCATGCTGGATCAACTGGAAAGCGTCAATGACCTGGTGCAGGACCTCACCCCCATCGCCAATGACGCCTTCTTGGTGGCCGCAGATCAGATGCAGCAGATGGAGCAGCGCGGTTACTTCCAGATGCTGCCCGAGCTGAAATACATCGCAGACAATGTGATGGGTGCGTTCGGGCCGGAAGATGTGCGTATGCTGGGCGACAACGTCGTCACCATTCTCACCACCGTGCGGGGCATGACCCAGCCCGAGATCATGATGCTGGTGCAAAAGCTCACCGATTCCACCCGGGAAGCGGTGAAAACGCCCGATGACGAGCTGGATATCTCTACGCTGGGGCTGATCAGGCAGATGCGCGACCCGCAGATGCGATTGGGACTGGCCCGCACCATGACCATGCTTCGGGCCATGGGCCACATCACGCCTCCCGGGCAAACAACAAGCGTTTCGTAGGCAATTTCACTGACAGCATAAGCATTTTCTGCCAAGATAACCCTATCTCACATACAAACATCCGCATTATTCACACATTCAAAGGAGCACATGATGACAACTGTAACAGACCTGAACCTGGACGCAGACGGCTATCTGGCCGACCCCAACGACTGGACTCCCGAAGTCGCAGAGGCCTTCGCCCAGGAACTGGGACTCGAACTCACCGACCGCCACTGGCAGGTCATCAACTACGTTCGCGACGAATATGCAAAAAACGGCGAAATGCCTTCGCTGCGTCGCATCACCAAACAATCGGGCGTGCCCACCAAGGAACTTTACAAGCTCTTCCCCAAAGGCCCGGCCGGCAAGATCGCAAAACTCTCGGGCATGAGTAAACCCAAAGGCTGCATCTAGCCTCAACCCACCGCACACACCCAAAGCAAACGGAGGCAAACACAATGTCTGACAATGAGGATCGCAAACTCGCCATCATCTGTTCCAAAGGCACTCTCGACATGGCGTACCCGGGCCTGGTTCTGGCCAACGCCGCCCTGATGATGGGTATCGAAGTGGAGATGTTCTTCACCTTCTGGGGAATGGACATCATCCACAAAGAAAAACAAGGCGGCCTGAAATTCGTGCCTGTGGGCAATCCCTCCACCGGAATGCCCAACTTCATCGCCGCCATCCCTGGCATGACGCCCATGGCCACCAAAATGATGCACAAGGGCCTGGAGAAGATCGACATGCCGCCCGTAGGCGAATTTCTGGAGATGATCCATGATGCCGGCGGCAACGTCTGGGCCTGCCGCATGGCCATGGATATGAT
>WGCR01000222.1 GCA_015493675.1 Anaerolineae bacterium | reverse complement strand
GCGTTGTATTACGCTCTTATCCGTCAGGAATCTCTGTTTTGGGCGCCCGCCACCAGTTTGGCCGGGGCCACGGGCCTGGCTCAGATCATGCCGATGACAGGCGAATCCGCGGCCCGCCAATTGGCCATGGATGATTTCGCTCTTTCCGACTTGCTGCGCCCTCGCATCAGCCTGTATCTGGGCGCTTACATCCTCAGCGAGGAACTCCGTCGCAGCGACGGCAATGTTTTTCGATCGCTGGCGGCCTATAACGCCGGGCCGGGCAATGCCGCATTCTGGTGGGAGCTCGCCGAGGGCGATTCCGATCTCTTTGTGGAGCTCATTTCTTTTCGCGAAACCCAGCATTATGTGCGCACCATTATCACACAGGCCCACCATTATCGCCGTCTCTATCCCGATTTAACATCCAAATAGGACTCGATCTTCATGCTTCATTTCATCAAACTAGGCGGCAGTCTCATCACCGACAAAAACAGGCCCGTTACGCCGCGTCCGCTGGTGATTCAGCGTCTGGCCCGGGAAATCGCGGCTGCCCGGCGCACGACGCCCCAGCGGCAGTTTCTCATTTCTCACGGCAGCGGCAGCTACGGGCATGTGGCGGGCAAACGTCATCATACCCGCGAAGGCGTCAGCGACGCCGCAGGATGGCGAGGATTTGCTGAGACCGGTTATATCGCCGGACAGCTCAACCGACTGGTGCTGGCGGCATTGCTGCGGGCGGGATTGCCCGTCATCAGTTTGCCGCCATCGGCGCTGGCAGTCTGCCGGGATGGGCGCATCGTGGGATTTCACGCCGATCCTGTCCTTTCCGCCCTGACGCATGGGCTCATTCCCCTGGTCTTTGGCGATGTGGCCTTCGATGAAACCCGTGGCGGAACCATAGTCTCCACCGAGGAAGTGCTGGCGGTATTGGCCCGGCGTCTGACGCCCGCTCATCTGACGCTGGTGGGGATTGTGGACGGCGTTTTCGATGCTGATCCCATGCGTCATCCTGAGGCCCGGCGCATTCCTCATCTGCACGTGGCGGATGTGGCTGCCCTGGGGACGGCGCTGGGCGGTTCTCATGGCGTCGATGTCACCGGAGGCATGGCGGGCAAAATCGAGGAGATGGCCGCTTTGATCCGGCAGAATCCGGAGCTGCGCGTGCATCTCGTTTCGGGCGAAAGCCCCGGACATCTCCTGCGGCACCTGCAAAACCCCGATCTGCCTTTGGGAACCACCCTGAGCATCTGATATGATGGGATGAAGCGATGCTTTTTC
The DNA here is from genome assembly GCA_015493675.1 of Anaerolineae bacterium. GTDB lineage: Bacteria > Chloroflexota > Anaerolineae > J102 > J102 > M2005. Next base: position 5,138 of record WGCR01000222.1, on the reverse strand, counting down.
GCTTCCTTTCTTGGCTATGCTGAAAAAACCTTCAACGCGGCGGCGCAGAGTGCACGGAGGAATAAAAAGACTAGGTTTGGAGATGAATTCCTCTGTGAACTGCTACTATTTTCTCCGTGTCCTCCGTGTCTCCGTGTTGAAATAACCTCTTTTCAGTGGATCCATTGTTCCTAGACCAGTTGCGGCGTGGGCACGCGCCGATTCTGGAAAAACGCCTGATGGATGACCCGCACGGCCGTGGTCAGATCTTCGCGGGAAATGACCAGGGAGATATTGGATTCGCTGGATCCCTGGGCCAAAGCGATGACGTTGACGCCCGCCTTGCCAAGCGCGCTGAACAGCCGTCCGGCGATGCCCGGCGTGCCCCGCATCCCCGAGCCCACCACGGCCACGATAACCACATCGTGCACCGGGCGCACCCGATCGATGTAATGACGTTCCAGCTCGCGCTCGAATTCAGTCTCCAGCGCCCGCTGCACATCCTCGCTGCGGCTGCGGCGCACCACAAAACAAATGCTCTGCTCCGACGAGGCCTGGCTGATCATCAGCACATTGGCCTTGACATCGGCCACAGCCCGGAAGGTGCGGGCGGCGATGCCGGGCACGCCCATCATGCCCCGACCTTCCACATTGATCAGCGTGAGATCGCGGATGGCGGAGATGGCCTTGACCAACCCGTTTTTCAGTGGATCCTTGGTGATGACGGTGGAGGGGCCATCGGGATTGAAGGTGTTCAAAATCCGCACAGGGATGCCCCGCTCGATGGCGGGCAGCAGGGTCTTGGGATGCAGCACTTTGGCCCCGAAGTAGGCCAGCTCCGCAGCTTCGTTGTAGGAAAGCTGTTTGAGCGTGCGGGCCTGGGGCACGATGCGGGGATCAGCAGAAAGAATGCCGTTGACATCGGTACAGATTTGGATCTCGTCAGCGGACAGGCAGGCGCCCAGGATGGCGGCGGAGAAATCGGAGCCGCCGCGGCCCAGGGTGGTGGGGATGCCCGATTCGGTGGCGGCAACGAAGCCGGTGACCACAGGCGTGATCCCCTCCTCCATCATCGGCTTGAGGCGGCTCTGCACCCGGGCGCAGGTGGGGACAAGCAGAGGCGCGGCTTCGCCGAAATTCTCATCGGTGACCAGAATCTCGGCTGCATCCACCCACACGGCGCCGACGCCCCGGGCCCGCAGCGCCGCAGCCAGCAGAGGCGCAGACATCCGCTCGCCCAGGCCTGAAACCACGTCCAGCCCGCGCGGAGTCAACTCGCCCAGCACATTGATGGACGCACACAGCCGGGAGAAGAACCCTAGTTGCTCTGTGATGTGCTGCTCGTAAATCGCCCGCTCCTCCTCACTGTCGATGATCTCCCGGGCGGCGGTGAGATGCTTGTCGAACAGGACTTCGCGGGCGTCCAGGAAAGGCTGGCGATGGCCCGCGGCCGCGGCCCGGGCTGAATTCACCAGCAGATCGGTGACGCCGCTCATCGCCGAAGTGACTACGGAGATATCCTGATCATACGCTTTGGTGGTGGCAATAACTGAAACGGTCTGGGTGATGGCGTCGGGATTGCCCACCGACGTGCCACCGAATTTCAATGTGAGCATGTTTAGTACCTTATCACTGGAATCCTGGCCCACTGGGCAAGAAAATGTCTCACGCAAAGACGCAGAGCCGCAAAGGAAAAAAGAGGCAAAGAAAAACTTAGCGCCTTGGCGCCTTTGCGTGAGATCAGCTTTTTGGTTCCGGCTTGTTCGGGTTAGGGTTTCCTGATCAAAAAAGAATACCCCGCCAGAATGAAAAATTCAGAGCGGGGCAAGCTGCAATGATTGCCGATTTTTATGACGCTGACGCATCGTAAATAAACGCGTGCAAGTTTAGCACGACGCCTGATAGACGTCAACATTCCCGATAAGACCTTGCACGCTCATTCATTGTCTTCTATAATGCAAACAGATCCCTTGATGATATTTTGCCAATAACCTTGCATGTATCGTTCTAAACGGCCAGCATAGTCGGATAATAGCCCTTTGACATTCTTGGGGACGCCTGTTTTTGATCCTTCTGGAGTGGACGGAAACCGCCAGGCCAATCCCAATGTCACTTCTCCATTGCTGCACCTTAGCATGATAGATGCAACCAATTTTCATTCTTATCGATGCATAACCGTTCGCGGTAATTGCTCTGCAGATTGAAACAAAACATTCAACTTTTGCTAATACAATGTCCACACTGATAGCTATTTTGATTTCTTCTCTTCTTCTGGTGATAGGCGCCGGGTTGTTGGGCGGCGCATTATTCGGGCGCATCCGTTCCCGGCGGCTGGCGCTACTGGCATGCGCCTTTTTCGTCTGGGCGCTGGCCGGGTGTATGGCGACAAACGGGAACAATGAAACGCCTGAGCAGCCGCCAGCAACGGCGACGTCGCAACAAATAGCGCCCACCTCTCCCCCGGCGCCATCTCCTATGCCTGAGTCCGCCACTCCCACGGCGATGCCTGTGGCTGCACCGGGCCAATCGCCATTGCCCTCCCCCACCATTGTCCCCAACGCTGCTCCAGCTTACGGTAAACTGGTCTTTCCTAGTTCCCGTTCAGGCAATTTGGATCTGTGGGTGATGGACCTGGCCGATCCCAACAATCTTGTCCAATTGACCACGAACCCCGCAGCCGATGTCGAGCCTCGCTGGTCGCCCGATGGCAGCATGGTGCTGTTCAGCAGCCCCGAGGGCGGCCAATACAACGATCTGTTTATCATCAATGCCGATGGATCCAATCGCCACCGCTTGTTGGGTTGGCCCGGCAGTCACGAGTGGGGCGCTGCCTGGTCACCTGACGGCCAATACATTGCCTTTACCAGTGAGCGTGAGGGTAATTATCAGATTTTTATTTTGCCTTATGGCGGCGATGCCGAGCCCTTCAATCTGTTACAGGATAAATCCTTCAACACTTATCCCGATTGGTCGCCTGACGGCACATGGTTGACGTTCGTCAGCGATCGCAGCGGCAATTGGGATATTTGGAAACTGAATGTGGTTGATTGTCTCGACGCACGCCTTTCGGGCCAGGAAGGAGACATTGACGCCTGTCAGCCTCAGCAGCTTACCGATAATCTCGACGACGACTTTTTTCCCCGCTGGTCGCCCGATGGCGGTAAAATTGCCTTCTCCAGCCGCCGCCAGGCCGATCGCGACATTTATGTGATGGATGCGGATGGCGGGAACGTCACCAGGCTCACCGACACGCCCGGCAACGATTCCAATCCCATCTGGGCGCTGAATGGCGAAGCCATCATCTTCAGTCGTCGGCCCCAGACGAATTGGGATATTTTCATCATGAACGCAGACGGATCATATCTACGGAAATTGACCAACTCGCCCGGCGAAGATCGCTTCGGCGATTGGAAACCCTGACCCCCTGTCTCCATTATCTTTGCTTGCCAATCCTATTTCCCGTAAAACGTTGACTCTCCTGAAAAAGCCATTTCAACTGTAGTGTGCACTGTGGCTGTTTAGAGAGTCATAAGGCAACTGCTAACGTACTTGATTTTTGGCCACAAGAGGCCACGAAGACACGAAGAAGATGGGGGAGCGAAGTATTTTTCTTTATTTTTCCCTTCGCGTCTTCGAAAAACTTCGAGCCTTCGTGTCTTCTTGAGGCTTGAAGTCGGGTGCGTTGGTAGTTACCTTTTATCAGGTGATTCGTTCTATGAGATCGAAAATTTTGATTGTAGATGATGAACCTGAACAGATTGGCGCCTTTGCTTTCAGTCTGCAGAAAGAGGGGTATGAGGTGATCATTGCCGAAGACGATCTAGAAACTTTATACTTTTTGGGTGAATTTCAACTGGCCTTGATCATTCTGGATATCCGTTTTGGCTATGACGAAAGAATGGGACTGGATATTCTCAAGAAAATTCGCTCCAGAGACAATAGGATTCCCGTCATTATGCTGACCGGACTAAGCGATGAAAGATTGGATTTGATGAGCTACGACCGAGACGCCGACTATTTCGTTAGAAAATCTATATCAACCGAATCTCTTTTGGCGCTGGTGAGGCGTTGCCTGCGTCGAGGCATGCCGGAAACCATTGTAATTGACGATCAGATTGCGATTGACACAAGTCGCAATCTGGTCAGGGTGAAACGAAGCGATAACTGGCAAAACGTACATCTGGAACCCAAGGAGTACGACATCCTTCTGAAACTGGTGAATAACGCCGGGCGGGTGATTATGCGAGAGCAACTCTACGAACAGTTTTTCCCTTACGCCAAAGACCCGCCCGAAACGCTGAACCGCTACATCTCCGAACTACGAAAGAAGCTGGAGTCTGATCCCCGCAATCCGCAGTACATCCTGACCAGGCGCAGTGTGGGCTATTGGTTCAAGGATTATAGGTAAAATCGGATTATGACTATCTTGATTGGTATTTGGGAATTTGTTTTTATCCTGACCTGCGTGATGCTGTTGACGACGCTTGCACTTTGGTGGCGCTGGCAGCGGCGACTGAACGCCCTCAGTCAGGCGCACAACCGGCAACATCAAGCAGAAATACGAGACATGATCAGGGAATTCAGGCATCAGGCCTCTCAATGTTTGCGCCCCATCAAAGACAACCTGCATTTGCTCAAAAAAGAAATGCAAATGCCGGAGCCAGCCGCCGTTATGGACGCAAGCGCACTCCAGCGAACGCTGAGGGACTCTTTACAGGATATCGAAAAATATGAGTGGCGACTGACCCGGCTCATCGAAAATATGGCCTCTGTCGCCCGCCTGGAAGCGCCCGATTTCAGCTTGCGCTTCTCTGATGTGAAGCTGGACGTTATTGTAAGCGATGTAGTGAGCGAATTTCAGGACGCCGCCTCTGCGAAAGAAGTCAGTCTGACCTGGTGGGCCAGACCTGAACAATTCCCCCGCCTTGCGGCCAATGATGAAAGTTTGCGTCAGGTCTTCATCAACCTGATTGACAACGCCATCAAATACTGCGGGCCGGGAGATGAAGTAGATGTCTCTCTGGAAGCAAATAAGGGTAAAAACCTCATCGTCGCCCGAATTTCCGATACCGGCGTTGGCATCCCGGCTGAGGACCTGAAACGCATCTTTGGCAAGGGCTACACTGTAGAAGAAGCCAGAGGGCGTCGGCCCAGGGAGG
>WGCR01000221.1 GCA_015493675.1 Anaerolineae bacterium | reverse complement strand
GCTCAAGGAATACGAATCCCTCATTCTCAACGCCCAGGAGCGGCTGCTGGATCTGGAGAGCAGCATCTACAAACGCACTGTGGCCGAGATCGCCGCGATGACCCCGCGACTGTTAGCCACTGCCGCCGCCATTGCCGAGCTGGATGTGCACGCGGCCCTGGCCGATGTGGCTGTAGACCGTCGTTATGTACGCCCGCAACTCAGCGAGGACCAGATCATCGACATTCGGGCGGGGCGGCATCCGGTGGTGGAGCTCACCCTGGGAGGGACGGCCTTTACTCCCAACGACGCCCGGCTCAGCCCTGACAACGCCATCGTCATCCTCACTGGCCCCAACATGGGAGGGAAGTCGACATTCCTCCGTCAGACCGCCCTCATCACCCTCATGGCCCAGATTGGCTCCTTCGTGCCAGCGGACGCAGCGCACATCGGCCTGGTGGATCGCATCTTCACCCGCATCGGCGCCCAGGATGAAATCCACAGCGGACAATCAACCTTCATGGTGGAAATGGTGGAAACAGCCAACATCCTCAACCACGCCTCCAGCCGCTCGCTCCTCATCCTGGATGAACTGGGTCGCGGCACCAGCACCTACGACGGCATGGCCATCGCCTGGGCTGTGCTGGAATACATCCACAGCCATCCCCGGCTGGGCTCCCGCACCCTTTTCGCCACCCACTACCACGAGCTCACCGCTCTGGCCGACCGTCTGCCTCATCTGGTCAATTACCATGTGGCCGTGGCCGAGCAGGGCGATGACGTGGCGTTTCTGCACGAAATCCGGCCCGGCAGCGCCGATAAATCCTATGGCGTGCACGTGGCCCGGCTGGCTGGCCTGCCCAAACAGGTCATCGTTCGCGCCAATGAGATCATGAAGCAACTGGAACAGCAGGGGCGTCAGGATGAGCTGTTGGATGTTGGCGACAGCGCCATGCAGCTCGCACTTTTCAATGAAGGCCCGGATCCCATTCGCGAGGAGATCGAAAAAGCCGACGTCAACACCATGACGCCGTTGGAAGCCCTGAATTTCCTCTATGCCCTGCAACAGCGGGCCAAACGGTTATAGATGGAACGTATTGCTGTCAAATACGTATCAGTAATAGTTCTTCGATAATTTGGTCTCGTCCCCATAAACAGGGTAGACTTATTTGTTATGACTCAACAAGCACATTCGACACAACCGCCCACTCATAGCGGCAAACTACTTTCAGGCGGGCTTTTGGGCCTGCTGTTGGTGATCTTCCTGGCAGCGTTTCTTTACGCCAGCTTTCTCTTCTTTCGCACGGCCCGCGCCATCCTGGCGTCGGCGCCTCAAGCAGCCCAAAACCCCCTGTTATCCACGCAAAAAGATGGTGATTTGCAGCTCATCACCTCCGGCCAACCCCAGCACCCCCAGGGAAACACCGAAAACACCGCCCCTGGCATGGCGCAAAACCCAGTGCCCGAGCCTGCCATAGACTCCTTCTGGGAAACGCAAGATCCGGTCAATATCCTGTTACTGGGCATCGATCAGCGGCCGGGCGAACAGGGCTATTATCGCACCGACACCATGATTCTGCTGCACATCAATCCCAAAACAGGGGATGTGGGCATGATCTCCTTCCCCCGCGATCTGTGGGTTCAGGTGCCCGGCTACTGGGAAACCCGCATCAACAGCGCCCATGTCATCGGCGACGCCAAGCATTATCCCGGCGGCGGGCCGGCGCTGGCCATGAAAACGGTGGAAAATCTCATCGGACAGCCGGTGGATTACTATGTGCGCATCAACTTCGAGGGCTTTCGCAAACTGCTGGAAGAAATCGGATGTATCGACATCGATGTGCCCAAACTCATCGATGACCCCACCTTTCCCGACGACAACTATGGCTACGATCCCCTTTATCTGGAGCCGGGCCATTATTGCATGGATGCAGATCTGGCTCTGAAATATGCCCGCACCCGGCATGTCGACAGCGACTTTGGGCGGATGCAGCGTCAGCAGCAGGTGATCATGGCCATCAAGAACAAGGTGTTGAGCACCGGCGAGCTGCCGCATCTCGTGGCCAGCGCCCCTGTCCTGCTCAACATCCTTTCCGATTCCATCCAGACCGACATGCCCCTCAGCAAGATGATCTCGCTGGCCAACATGGCCCGCAAAATGAAACTGGATCATATCCGCCGGCTGATCATCGATGTCAATATGGTGGAGCCCACCATCACCGAAAAAGGCGCCGCCGTTCTCATGCCCAAAATGGATCTCATTCAGGCCGCCATTACAGACTTCTTCGCAGCGGATGGCGAGGCCAGTGCAGACCAGGGCGAGGCGGTTCCCCCCACCCAATCTGCACCCTCCCAAACGCCCGAAAACGCTCCCGCGCCACAAAGCGTTCGCATCGTCGTGCTTAATGGCGCCGGTGTGGCCGGCAGAGAGAAAGAATTGGCGGATATCCTCATCTCACACGGATACAATGTGGTGGGGACGGGCCAGGCGGATCGCAGCAATTACGCCGAAACCCAGATCATCGCCAACAGCGGCCACGCCCAGATGACCCGTGATCTGGCCGACCTGTTGGGCGTTTCAGATCAAAACATCAGGCCCGGAGCCTCAGAGCAGCTTCAGGCGGACATCGTTATCATCATTGGCGCCGATTTCACAATGCCCTGAGACGACCTCAACGCGAAGCGTATCCCTGCTTTTTCAGCCCGAAGCCCGGCCATAACGACCAACCAGCCAACTCTGTCCCCGATCGTTTGCCAGAAGTGGTCGATAATATGATCTCTGTCATTGTAAAATCCTCATTTGCATGACACAATGCCCATGGAGATAATGAGTTTATGCGCATTCGAGACATCATGACGCCCGATCCGGTGACCATCAGCCCCAATCATTCCATTGGGGCCGCTCTGGCGCGCATGAGACGCGGGGGATTCCGGCGGCTGCCCGTGGTGGAAAAAGAAAAGCTGGTGGGGATTATTACCGACAGAGATCTACGACTGGCGATGAATTCGCCATTCATTATGCGCGAGGGGTGGTACGACAGTTATTTGATGGAACACATCGAGGTTCGAAGCTGTATGACCCCCGACCCCATTACCGTTGATGCCGAAGAAGATATCCTGAGCGCTGTCCGATTGATGCGCACACAAAAAATCGGCGGCATGCCAGTGATTGCAGATGGCGCTCTGGTTGGCATTATCACTGAGACCGATCTGCTGGATTATCTCGAACAGCTTCTGGCAGCACAGGCAACAGTAACGGCCGGCAGTCAATAATCGGTGTATCGCTTTCATCCCTCCTGATAACCGATAAATTGTCACGGTTACCGCCACGATTTACATACAGCGTCCGCAACGTCTTTTCTCCTGTCTTATCGTAACTGCTAACGTATGCCAGTTGGTTGTCTTTTCCCACTCAAACCTGACAGGTTCTCGTAACGTTGGCGGAAGAATGTGCGGTCTTTAGCTAGCGATGAAGCGTGTAAGGCTCTGAATCGTTGTCAAAAGAACCTGTCAGGTTCATTCAAGCGA
>WGCR01000220.1 GCA_015493675.1 Anaerolineae bacterium | reverse complement strand
GTGTAGAATGACAAATCCGTCGTAGTCGTGATAGCGCTTTCCGATATGGCGGGCGAGACGCAGCCAGTCCTGCGGGCCCAAATCCACCGAATCCCGCGGGGGCGCCAACGTGGCGTAATCCCATCCTCCCAGCAGATCAAGTTCGGGCGCATATTTCAGAAGATCTTCGATGCTCGCTGGTTCTAATGCGCCATCGCTGCGACGCACCATGCCGATGGTGCCGCCTGTGTAGATTAAATGGATCATGATTGGCTCCTGATTCAGGTGATGAGTCCCCGGCGTATGGCAAATTGAATGACATCCGCTTCGTTTCTGAATTTCGCCTTTTTCATCATGTTGTAGCGATGTCGTTCAACGGTGCGAACGGAAATGCCCAAGGTTTGGGCGATTTCGTTATTGGTGGTTCCGCGGGCGACGAAGATCAGAACTTCCCGTTCTCTTCTGGTTAGTTTCTCCAGAATATCCTCTTCATCTTTTCCATTCTGCAATTGATCGAGATAATCCTTGATTTTTTGCTGAGTGAAAGGAGGGCTCAGGTATTGCTTGCCGCGGACGACGGTCTTAATCGCCTCGATGAGATGGGCTGTATCCACATCTTTGACCACAAAGCCGTGAGCGCCCTCCTGCATGGCCTGGGCGACATAACCTACATCTTTGTGCATGGTGAAAACAATGACTTTGGTTTGCAGGGAGCGCATCTGGCGGACGCCGCGGATGATTTCAACGCCCGGGATATCAGGCATGACCATATCCAGCACCAGCACCCGCGGTTTGATGCGACAGACCTCTTCGATGATTTTCTTACTGTCAGTTGTGGAGCCAACTACTTCCAGCTCGGGGTCTAGCTGGATAACGCTGGCTATTCCTTTGAGCACAATCTGGTGGTCATCCGCGATATAGACGGTGATGGGACGTGTCATAAACGGCCTCGCAAGGGGATTTGAGGAGTTGGGCGCTAATTTTCGAACAGGGGAATGGTGGCAGAGAGGGTTGTTCCCGTTCCTGGCGTGCTGTGAATAACCATCTCTCCCCCTGTGAGTTCAACTCGTTCCCGCATGCCGGTCAGACCGCTGGAGGCATGGGCGTTCATGGCTTCTTGGGGGTTAAATCCCACACCATTATCCTGAATGGTAATTTGTATCCGGTCCTCGAGCCTCTGAATGGTGACGGACACTGCTTTTACCTGCGCATGCCGGGCGACATTGGTCAATGATTCCTGAATGATACGATACACTGTGATCTCGACGCTCTGGGGAAGATGTTGATTATCGAAACCTGAATGGTTGAATTGCACCTGGATGCCCGTGCGGTTTGTGTATTGCTCGAAATGCCACAGCAGGGTGGGAAGCAGTCCCAGATCGTCGAGTTGCGAGGGGCGGAATGAAAGAGAGAGCTCCCGTACGTTTTCAGTCAGATCGGTCAGGAGCTGACGGGCGTCCTGAATGGCTGATAAACTGGCTTCTGAATCTGTAAAACGTTGCGCTGCTTCCAGGGCAAATTTCATTCCGATGAGTTGCTGTCCCACTTCATCGTGCAATTCCCGGGCGATGCGGCCCCGCTCATCCTCATAGGCTTTGATCAGCTTTTGCGCCTGGCGTTTGAGAAGCTCTTCTGTTTTTTTCCTCCAGGTAATATCAATCGCTACGCCCAATCCCACAACTTCGTCCTCCATGATGGTTCTGGTCAGTATGACATCCAGCCATTGCCATTTTCCCCATTTATTTTTCATCTGCAGTTCAAAGTGAGTGGTTTCGCCCAGCCCGAGGTCTTGTGTGTGCTGATCAGTGGTTTTCAAGGAATCTGGGTGGATGAGTTGACGATAGTCCATCTTCCGGGATTCTTCCGGGGTGTATCCCAGAATATTTTGGGAGGTGGCGTTGATGTAGATGATTTTGCAGCCTTTCCCCACCACAAAGACCGCAGCCGGCAACAATTCCGCCAGCGTTCGGAATCTGGATTCACTTTTTTCCAGCTCTTTCAGCATTTTTTCCCGTTCTGTGATATCC
>WGCR01000219.1 GCA_015493675.1 Anaerolineae bacterium | reverse complement strand
ATCGAGTTGCGCGTCTATAGTATTAATGAGTCTGAATTTAAACCGAAAAATAAAATATCTTTTGGCAAGTGGATTATCTACAAAAATAGCAAACATGTACACATATTAGCAGAAAAAGACGTCCAAATTGGGAAACATTCATATTCGGGCAAAGAAGTGTTTTATGATGATAAGACATTTCGTGGGCGTATTATAACTTTGATACATGGAGGACGGGTTTACGCTATCGAAATCAGCGCCATCGAGAAAAAGTGGGAAGAGGCGAACACAATTTTTGATAAAATTCTCAAAACTTTTGTCTTTCTGGAGTGAAATTTCTGATGAAATGAGTAATACAAGGTTGTTTTTGTAACATGACTGAGTTGTTTCCAGCCAGCCTGACACGCTTATCCCCAACCCCGGCAAGACAGCGCACGCGTCCCCCAAAATTGAAATGCGTCCTTTTGCACTTATGATCTCTTGCAGGAGATTCGGGAATGGGGCAAAATAAAGCATTTCGATTCTTTCCCTCCCATTCTCCGCAAGACGCAAAAAAACATGACCGACTGCATTTTTTGTAAGATCGTCAACGGCGATATCCCCGCCGAAATTGTCTACAACGGAACCAATGTCACCGCTTTTCGCGACATCAATCCCGTCGCCCCCGTGCATATTCTCATCGTCCCCAATCGCCATATCGATCATATCCGTGATCCGCGGGCTTTCGAGGACGATGTGCTGAAAGAGATGGTGCAAACGGCCAACGAAATCGCGGCCATGGAAGGCATTGCCGAATCAGGCTACCGGCTGCTTATCAACTACGGCCCGGACGCCAACCTGGTGGTGCCGCATTTGCATCTGCATCTCATCGGCGGCAAATTTTTGGGACCGATGGTGGCGGGCTAAGCCGCCATCCGTCGTGAAATCTGCACCCGCGTGATCTTCGGCCCGTCCAACGCCAATACCTTCAGCCTGAAATCTCCGATATCTATCGCCTCCCCAACTTCGGGGATGCGGCGCAGCTTGTACAAAATCAGACCGGCGAGGGTCTCATAGGCGTCATCTTCGGGCAAATCGATCTCCAGCAGGTCGTTGACCTCATCCACCCGCGTCAGGGCGTCGAGTTCGACGGTGTGAGCGTCCACCCGGCGCAGGAGGGAGTGCTGCGCCCATTCATCAGTCATATCCCCCACGATCTCCTCCACCAATTCCTCGCGGGTGACCAGGCCCGCGGTGCCGCCAAATTCATCGATGACGATGGCCAGGCCGATGCCTTTGGAGCGCATCTCCTCGAACAGATCGCTGATGAGACGGGACTCGGGCGCCATCAGCGGCTCCTGCAAGACGGGCAGAGAGGCAACCTGCTGTTCCAGCGCGTCCGGCTGATCCACCAGCAGCGCTACAAGATCCTTGATGGCTATAATGCCGATGATGTGATCCAGATTTTCTTCGTAAATGGGAAAGCGGGAATGGCGGTGCTTACGAAAGATGGCTAACATCTTCCGCACCGTCATGTTGTGTTCGATGCCGATGATGTTCGTGCGGGGCACCATCACCTCTCGCACCACCCGTTCGCCGAAATCGAAGACGCGGGTGAGCATCTCCCGGGCCTCCTCCTCGATGATGCCCTCCTGCTCACTTTGTTCCACCACCATCTTCAGCTCCTCCAGTGAGGCGATGGCTCCATGCCCGCCGGTAGCGCCTCTGATGCCGAAAATCCGCAGAACGACATCGGTGCTGACATCCACGATCCACACGAAGGGGGCGGTGACGCGGGCGAACATCCACATGGGATAGGCAACCAGTTGCACGATTCTGTCAGGATCGCGCAGCGTCATGATTTTGGGCGCCTGCTCGCCGAAAACCATGTGAAAATAGGAGAGCACCAACAGCACCAGGATGCCTGCGATGCCCGCAGCAGCAGCCGGGCCCATCATTCGGCCCAGAATGGGCGTGAGATAAGGCTCCATTAGCGCCATCAACGGCTCCTCGGCCACGACGCCCAACAAAATGCTGGCCGACGTGACGCCCAACTGCGCCGCGGCAATGGCTCGATCCGGGTCCTCCAGCATCTTCAGCACGATGGATGCCGGGCGACTGCCCTGGCGGGCGGCCTGTTGCAAGCGCATCTGGTTGCTGGCAACCAGCGCGAATTCTACAGCCACAAAAAAACCATTGGCGATGACAATGAGGATGCCCGAAATCAGGGGAATCCAGATGGGAATTTGATGGGCGGCTTCGTTCATTTCGACTCTTTTGGGGGTGTCAGGGTGAGAAGATCGGGCGACTCACATGCCCGAAGATAAGTGATCAAGGTTCATCGCCAGCAGGGCGAATAAACCAACAAGGCTATTATACACAGCATGCGTCCAAATGGCTGTGGTCAGTCCCCACTTGTTACGCGTGTATCCCAGGAACAGCCCTAAAACGAAAATCACAATGATGGCCGGGCTGAGATATTGGATATGGCTGATGGCAAACAGAAAGCTGGTGCTCCAGATGCCCGCCACCGGCTGCAATGCGCCGCGATAGAGCATCTCTTCCCCAATGCCTGTGGCCAACCCCATCAGCAGGACGCCGCCCGCTCCGGGCAACTGGCTGATGATTTGCTCATTGAATCCGGATGACGCGCTCATATCCTCGCCGAAAATGAGCGTTACCAACGCCCCGATGATGCCGGTGATGATCAGCATTGCCAGCGCCATGCCGATGCCGGTGAATATCTGGCCAGATGTCGGGCGACTCAACCCCAGGCGATGAACAGATTCCCGCCAGCTTCGGCGTACGCCCCATCCCACGCCCAGCAGCGCAGCCAGGGCAAAGGCCGAGTTCTGGATCAAGATCAGCGTCAGGGGATGATCGATTTCGATATCTGCGATATTTTCCAGCACGGCCACGGCGAAATTGCTGCCGATGAACAGCACAAGCAGCGTCCAGGCGGCCAGGTGAACAGGACGCGTCCAGGGGATGCCGCGCAGCGTGGGGGCTTTCTTTCGACGCGCAAAAACCATGGCCGCGGCCACAGGCAGGGTGATGAGCAGGCCCGTAGCGACCAGCATCCCGGCGACTCCCAGTCCGTTGGTCTCTGGATTGAATTTGAGCATGATCTCGGGATGAACCAACGCCGCAACGCCGGTGGCCAGACTCAGAACGCCCGCGGCCAGCAGCGTCAGATAGGTGAGCCATCGCGCCCAGGCTTTACGTTCGCCGAATTGCGCCAGCAGAATGACGCCCAGCGCCAGTCCGAAGCTCAGAATTGTCTCGATCATGAGGGATAGGTCTCCAGCGCCTTGCGTACATTATCGGGCAGGGCGTCGCCGCTGGCCCGTTGCAGAAAGTCGAGAATGCGCTGGACCGAGACGCCCCGCCGGGCCGCCCGCTGCAATCCCCGCCGCGTGATGCGATAACGATATTCGGGCGCGCTGGCCTGCCAGAAGGTGAACAGCGCCACCCGCAGGCGATCCCACAAACCGATGTGGGGGGCCAGAACGATGGTGAAATCCCGATCGATGCTCAGTACCGGGGAGAGCGGCTGCTCCGGGGGCGTGTCGCCGTGCAAAAATGCCTCTCCCTGCGGCGTCAGACGCCAGAGATCCCCCGTATCATCCAGAGCCACCGCTCCCAGCCAGAAAAGCGGCCCCTGCCAGATATAACGGATGAGCTGCCCCTCCACCGCCGGCCAATGGTCGAAGCCCCGCAGATAATCGCCAGCCGCGTTCTGGATGTACCAGGTGTCATAAAGCCCGTCTGGACGTTGAAAGTCGGGATCATGGTCATAAATCAAGGAGATTAGATCATCCAGACCGAACCAGTGGCCCGGCTCAGCTTCCGCCAACCGGGCCAGCAGCCTGTTTCGGGCCAGCGCCGGATCATTGCGCCAGGCGCCCTCCTGACAACGCAGACCCGGAGTCAGACAGAGATCGTTCCAGGCCTCCGCCTCCCGCCAGGTCTGGAACAGACTGCGCATCTGCGCTGCGCGCGATTGCTCCAGCCAGGGGCGCAGGGCCTTGCCAAAACGCTGCTGACGATTGCGCGTGGTCAGCAATCCCAGTTTTTTGGCGCTGAAAAAGAGAAGATGCAAAGGGCCGCCTGTCTCCAGTGGCTGCTTGCGGATGGTGGAGAGGCGCAGCCGCGGCAGCAGATGGTGCAGGTCTTTCAGCCGCCAGCCGCCCTTGCTTCGTAGCCACACTGGATGATTTTGCACATAGGCCAGGATGGTTCCCAGATCGTCCAGCAACAGTTCGCCCAGATCGCGTTGTGCGGCAGGCGGCGCAGGCGCCGGGGAGAGTGCTGGCGGCTTTGTGTCCAGGAGCGCCTCGTCCAGGGGCAGCAGGGGCGTCAGATCTTCGGGGATGCTGATATAGTCGATCATGCCCTCCGGCGTCTTCTGAAACCCGCGCGTGATCCACCCCAGATACCAGAGCGTCTCGCCCGGCCCAGTGGGCGTTTTCCAGGGTTGGTCGGTCTGCAAACGCCCCGGCCCGATGCGCCGCAATTCTCCGAACTGGCGCTGAAACGCGGGGGCGGGGATGCCCGGTCGACGGCGAGCGAGCTCGGCCAGCGCCCGCCGGGCCTCTGACGACAGGTCCGCCCACACATCGCGGACGTGTTCCGGTTGCAGCATCTGCTGCGCCAGCGTCGTCAGCAGATCGCCTTCTTCATCTTCGTTCGGCAATATCCCCTGGTTCTGGGCGAAAACGCGGCGTTCGATGCTATCGCGCTGGGCAAGATGTTGTCGCAAAGTGTGCATGAAGGGCTGTCAATCGTAAGCAATGAATAATAGACATTATTGGCTTTCCTGAAAAAAGGCCACGAAGACACGAAGATACGAAGGCACGAAGGAAAAAGATAAGGATTGGAGAGGAATTTCTCTGTGAACTACCACTATTTTCTCCGTGTCCTCCGTGTCTCCGTGGTGAAATGACCTTTTTGCAGTGGAGTCATTATTGGAAATAATCCACTGCGAGGTGGACTCCCCGCTTTCCGCTCAGTCATGCCCGAATCAATGATTAATGCGTGATGATTAGAGCCTGTTATGAACTTCTTGCCAAATTCTAATCATCTTCAAATCATTCGCCTTTCGATTCGCCGCGGATGACGCTGAAAAATTGGATCATCGCGGATTTTCGCAGAAATAATCCTTTTTCAATCCGAAAAATCCGCGGAAATCTGTCGAATCAGCGTTATCAGCGGCGAATCCCACGGGCAGATGCTGTGAATTCTCGATTTGACGTGGCCAAAGTGCATAACAGCTTCTAATCAAGCTTCCTTATCTCCGCCCAAGCCTGTCCCGGAGCGGGGGAGGAACAGAAGGAGGAGCCCGCCCCTGGCCGCGACTTCGAGTCGGCGGGGCCAAGGCGCCAAACATGGTTGCACCGACTAAACTGATACGGTCTCAGAATCAGCGCTTTCCACTGCGCGGCATGGCGTTTTGCGCCGACGCATCATTTCGACAGGGTTGCTTTCAGAAACAGGGTTTTAGTCCGCCAGGAAACAATTTGGCCGCGGAGTTGGCGACGGTAAAGAGCCTCGATCTGCGCCAATTCCTCGGCAGAGAGATGGGCGGCCAGATGTTGGCGATAGCTGGGGCGGACAGCGCCTGCGGATGCGAACCAGCGATCCAGCAGCCCGCTGGTGATGCGCACCTGACTACTGCGCTCGATCACGTCGGCGCTCACCTGGAATTCAGCAGCGATGAATAACCCGGCCAGCGTATTTTCATCCCAGTTTACCATAGCGTCTTCTGCCTGGGTATAGATGGCCTCTTCGGCGTCAGCCAGTTTTTGCGCCAGCGCACCGAGCAGCGCCGTTCTATCGATCAACTGATACAGTCGTTGGGTGTAGCGGGGCATGGTCTCGGCCAGAACCACCCGGCCGGAAGTGGCCAGCCAATCGGCCAGAGAGGCGATGATGGCGGGCTTGTCGGCGCGGGCCGTCAGGGCGTTGCGTCCGATGATGGCGTCAAAACGAACGTCTGGTTCGACGGCTGCCAGCAAATCAGACAACGTCGCCACATCGCCCTGCAGAATGAGGGGGCGGCGGATGTCGGGAAGCTGCGCGGCCATCTGCTGCAAGGCCCGGGCCTCCTGCTCTGACCGGGCGAATGCGTACACCCCGCCCTCGGGCGTGCGGCGCACTGCTTCCCAGGTGAGCAGGCCCGATCCTGCGTTCAGGTCCAGCGCCACATGATGTCGCTGCAACCCTACCCGGGCCATGATCTCGTCTCGCAGTTCGCCCAGTTGTTGTCCCAGATCGGAGAGGGTGCGTTGCAACCAGCGCTCGCTGGCCCGATCTACGTAGGCTCCGCTGAAAGTGAGGATTTCGGGAGGCGCACCCGCGCTCTCTTCCAGCATGGCCGCGAGCTGGGCTTCGCGGCGGCGAGCCACCTGTTGGGCGATGCGGGCCTCGTATCCCTGATCCGAAGGTTTGTAAAAAAGCTTGCCCTGGAGGGCGGCGGGCAGATATTGTTGGGCCACCCAGTGGTCGCGGTAGGCGTGAGGATAGAGGTAGCCCTCGCCATGCCCGAAGCCTTCTTTATCCCGACTGGCATCCCGCAGATGGTTGGGAGGCTGGCCCTCGGGCTCCTGCTCTACCGTGCGCAGGGTATCGAAGAAGGCGAAGGCTGAGTTGGATTTGGGCGCGGTGGCCAGGTAAAGCGCAGCTTCGGCCAGATGAAAGCGGCCTTCGGGCAGGCCCACATAATCGAAGGCCCGGGCGCAGGCTTCCACCACCTGAATGGCGTTGGGGTCGGCCAGGCCCACGTCCTCGGCGGCGAAGATGACCATGCGGCGAAAGATGAAGCGGGGGTCTTCGCCGGCGTAGACCATCTTGGCCATCCAGTAGAGGGCGGCGTCGGGGTCGGAGCCGCGCAGGGATTTGATGAAGGCGCTGATGGTGTCGAAATGGACGTCGCCCTCTTTGTCGTAGAGCACGGCCCGACGCTGGATGCTTTCTTCGGCCACGGCCAGATCGATGGCGATGACGCCCTGGTCGTCGGGCGGGGTGGTTTCCACCGCCAGTTCGATGGCGTTGAGCAAGGCGCGGGCATCGCCGTTGGCCACATTGACCAGATGTTCCAGCGCATCTTGGTCAATCCGTACATCCAGTTTGCCATAACCTCGCTCTTCGTCGGCCAGAGCCATCACGGCTATCTGGCGCAGATCGTCCGCATCCAGTGGTTTGAGCTGGAAGATGCGGGAGCGGGAGACCAGGGCCTTGTTGACTTCGAAGTAGGGGTTTTCGGTGGTGGCGCCGATGAGGATGACGATGCCATTTTCCACGTGGGGCAGAAGCGCGTCCTGTTGGGCTTTGTTGAAGCGGTGGACTTCGTCCACGAAGAGGATGGTTTTCTGCCAGTACATCCCTCTGCGCTCTTCCGCTGTGGCGATGGCCGCGCGGATGTCTTTGACTCCGGCCAGGACCGCGTTGATGGCGATGAAGTGGGCGCGGGTGGTGTTGGCGATGATGCGGGCCAGGGTGGTTTTGCCGGTTCCGGGCGGGCCGTAGAAGATGACTGAGGAGAGCTGGTCCGCCTGGATGGCGCGGCGGAGCAGGCGGCCCGGGCCGATGATGTGGTCCTGGCCTGCGAATTCGTCCAGGGTGCGGGGGCGCATACGCGCGGCCAGAGGCTGTTCTCTGGTCAGCAGGTCCTGGGTGCGGAGGGAGAAGAGGTCGGGCATGGTGAGCAGTGAGCAGTAAGCAGTGAGCAGTAATCAGTGAGCAGGGAGCAGGAAGCAGTAATCAGTGAGCAGGGAGAGAGGGCGAATTGTCAATGGCTAATTGTGAGTGGTCGAGGGGGGAGTGGACGGCGAGGGGGCCGGCGTTCATAACGTGGGTGTAGATCATGGTGGCGCGGACGTCTTTGTGGCCGAGGAGTTCCTGGACGGTGCGGATGTCGTAGCCGGCTTCGAGGAGGTGGGTGGCGAAGGAGTGGCGGAAGACATGGGGAGTGACGCGTTTGGAGATGTCTGCGCGTTTGGCGGCCTGGCGCACGGCCTTTTGCACGACGCTGGGATCGAGATGGTGGCGGCGGCGGACGCCGGAGCGGGGATCGGTGGCGGTGCGGGCGGCGGGGAAGGCCCATTGCCAGGGCCATTCGTAGGGGGCGTTGGGGTATTTGCGGGCGAGGGCGTCGGGCAGGTAGACGGCGCCGTATCCGGCTTCTAGGTCTTTTTGATGAAGGATACGCACCTGGCGCAGGTGTTCACGAAGGGTGGGTTGGATGGCTTTGGGGAGGATGGTGACGCGGTCTTTGGCGCCTTTGCCGTCGCGGACGATGATCTGGTTTTGGGCGAAGTCGATGTCTTTCACGCGCAGGCGGAGGCATTCGTTGAGGCGGAGTCCGGAGCCGTAGAGGATCTGGACGATGAGGAGGGGAACCCCGGTGAGCTGGGCCAGGACGCGTTGGACTTCTGCGCGGGTGAGGACGACAGGGAGGCGTTGGGGTTTTTTGGCCATGACCGGGCGAATGGGCTGTTCGATAGGCCGCTCCAGGACATGGTCGTAAAGGAAAAGGATAGCGCTGAGAGCCTGATTTTGGGTGGAGGCAGCGATGTTCTGGTCAACGGCAAGATGAGTGAGGAAGGCTTCGATGTCCTTGACGGTCATGTCTTTCGGATGCACGTATTGGCCCCGGCGTTCTTTATGAAAGAGAATGAAACGCTTGACCCAATTGACATAGCTCTGCTCGGTGCGGTAGGAGTAGTGCATGCGCCGGAGGGTGAAGCGGAGTTGATCGAGGAGTTTTGGGGATTTGGGGGCGCTGGACATGGGATTTGACAAGGTGTGGAATTTATGATACAAAATCCAGGAATGATGAAGCGACTGGATTTATGCGGTCAGCACGCCGCATAAGAACGTATATTGAGGCATTATACAGTGACGCAGCAGGCCATGCAACCGAAACAGGCAATTCGTCCCGTGAGCAGGCGGGCGTATCAAGAAAATGCCGCCCAAATGCGGCGAGTTCGCCGTATAATCAATAGTTAGGCACAAGGGCTATTTCTATGTCCAATAAAGAATTTTTCGCGCCATCAGTTCAGTTTATGTTGGCGGAATACAATCGTATTCACGCACTTGAAATGTTTATTAGGGAGACCGGAGTCAAACGCATTCACTTGTATATCTCAATAATGTCTCTTAGCTTGGCTGGTCTTACCTTTTTGACACATTTTGTATCCAATCAACAACAGATATTTTTCATAGCTTCGATAACTTTTGTGTTTCTTGCTATGATTGGGTATATTACCTTAAATTGGCTTGTTCAAAGGTGGATTCTCTCAGTAATCTTCTTAAGAAAACTGGCGAGAATAAGACGATGGTTTGTGGAGCAAGATCCCGAATTGGTGAACAGATTAGTGTACAGTGACGATGAATATAAACCTTCTTTCCTCTCTAATGAGATTTTGTCGCGGAGTTTAATAACGCTTGTCCTCATCTTAAATAGCGTTTTTGCATCTGTAGGATGCGCTTTTGCCGTCGTGGCTCTTATCACACCTTCATTTATGGGTGGTGTATTATTGGCAAGCATGGTTATTGGGACTGCAGGATTTTTATGGTTTCTTCAAAAGAAGAAGATAGTATTATTGTTGGAGAGGATGGAGAAAGACCCGTTTGCAGCCTTCCCCAAAAACAAAGGCGATGATGTATCAAAGGATTAGCATACCTAATTATGATAAGGTGCCAATAGAGGTAGAGTTCCTAGTGATTCACTATACGGGGGGCACATTAGAACGAGCTCTTTCCCTGTTTAAAAACCCTGAGGCGGCGGTCTCTGCGCATCTCATTATTGGCACGGAGGGTGAGATTATTGAAACAGTACCTTGTATGGAAGGTACAGCACTTCGGGCTTGGCATGCAGGCAAAAGCTATTGGTTTAACGACGGGCGGCAGTGGGAAAACTTCAATAATTTTTCTATTGGGATAGAACTTGTTAATTTCAATGGGAACATATTTAGATATACAGAATCGCAATATCAATCTTTGTCACAGGTTATTAAACACTTGCAGGGAATATATCCTGCCCTAAAATCAGCAACGCGGATATTGGGGCACGAGCACATTGCCTGTAGGCGCGGAAAAGCGGACCCCGGGTGCTTGTTTGAGTGGGAGCGAATATTCAAATCTTGTTATACAGACACATACACTCTTGTTAAAAGAAGGTGTATTTGCCCATCCAATTTGAGACAAGCGTTTAAAAGCCTTGCTAAATTTGCACCTACAGACAATTCCATGAAAATGTCCCAATTTTGGTCTGCTTTTAACCACGCGATGGAAACCGCAATATCTATGAGGTATAGAAATAGAAAAGATAGCGATGATTTGTCATGCGAGAATGCCTAACCCCGCGTTCAGCGGACGCGGCTGCGCCGCGGGCGAACGTGGGCGGAATTTCGGCCAAAAATCGTTCGCCAGCAAAGGCCGTTGGACGGCGACGCCGCGCCGCTGACGCTATCGTTAGCTTCTCGCTCTAGGCAGGTTGCCCGTGGGTGGCCTGTGGCAGGGGGAGGTTGTTTCGTATTCGGCCCTGGTCGCGTTTGCCCAGGGCGCAGCTCAGCAAAGAAAGTTGTGGCGGGCGTGGCCTGCAAGCTGGCGGTCTGGCTCATCCGGCTTTTGGCTCGGGCCTCAATGGAAGCTTGTCGCCTGGCAGGCTCCGTTCCACCGCCAAAGGAAAACCAACAGGTTTCGTCGACCGCCCTGCAGAGAGCGTTG
>WGCR01000218.1 GCA_015493675.1 Anaerolineae bacterium | reverse complement strand
GTAGTTGTAATGGATGAGATGCTCGGAGAGATAACCTTCCTCGCCGTCGATGATGGCCAGCTCATGCACCTCGCGGGCTTCGTCATAATGCGCCCGCTCCCGCAGCATCAGCCGCAGTTGATAGTCAGGATACCAGCCCGCACCCTTCATCACCCGGCCCACGATGTAGTTGAAACGAGGAACCCACCAGCCTGCGATCCTGTCGCTGCTGATAACGCGCCGCACTTCGTCGGCCAGTTCGGGCGTCACCCGTTCATCAGCGTCTACGAAAAACACCCAGTCGGCATCAAGATGGGCCAGGGCGTAGTTGCGGGCCTGAGAGAAGTTGACGAATGGGGTGTCGATCACCGTCGCGCCCGCTGCCCGGGCCACATCCTGAGTTCCGTCTGAGCTGGCAGTATCGAAAACCACGACTTCATCGGCGAAAGCGCAGCTTTGTACGCAATCGTCGATGTGTTTGACCACATCTTTGGCGAGAATGGCGCATGCGACAGCAGACATAATGAACGATTATTTGTATTGTCCGGTGATGATCATTTCATCGTCGGTGATGGTGACAGTTTCAACATAAAAATCATCGGAAACCATTGCCAGTTGATCGAGATGGGGCGCAATCATGGCTTCGATCTGATTGCGGATGAACCCGGTGGCGACGCTGTTATTGACGTAGATTTCCTGGATGGTGACTTCGGGCTTGCCGTTGACCGGCTCGATGGTGACCTGTAGCCCGATGTTCAGGGTGAAAAATCCGATTTTGGCGTCGCCTGACACATACATCTCATCGGAGCGGAAATCGACCTGCACGTTGTCAATCTGCAAATCCTGTTGGGTGGCCAGCGCTTTCTTTGCCATCTGATTGGCTTCGGCCTCGGTGACGGTGAGCGCGACCGTTTGGGGCGTCGCTGTGGCGGCAATCACCGTGGCCTTGGCTGCACTGGAAACCGTTGCTTTTGTGGCAGTGGGAGCCGGCGTGGGCGTGTGGGTGGGCTCTGGCGTGGACGTGGGCGTTGGCGTCGGCGTGGGCGTAGCTGTGGGAGCGGGCGCGGGCGTGCTGCTGGCAGGAATCTGCGCCACCAGTGTGGGCGTGGGAGGAAGTTTGGGGGGAGCGCCGCAGCCGCCAAGAAGCCCCAGCATCAGCGTGAGGGCAAGGCTGGCAACGATGAAAAGAATGATGTTGTTGTGTTTTGTTGTCATAAGGAGGGGCGTGAAGGATGGGGATAGCGCAGGGGAAAGCGTCTTTTTTGATGTCCTGGAGACGCTAGAAGTTTCCTTTGAGTTCCTCTTTGATAGAAGAAGTCAGGCTCTCGCCCGTCAGACGCATATAGGCGATGGTGAGCATGTTTTCCAGCTCCCGGCGCTCCTGGTAGGTGACCAGCGCCAATTCGTGAGCCCGAATCAGCGTGTAGGGATAGTTCGAACCGTCGCAATCGCGATAGATGGCCCGATGCACCCGGTCCAGCATCCCCGGCTGCTCTGCGGCCCATCTGGGGAGATCCACCCGGGCGATGTGGGGTGAATGAACGTCGCGGGCGACATTGATGTAGAAGAAACATATCTCCTGGCCCGCGTCAGCGAAGGTTTTATTGACCTGGGCGGTGCTGCTGAAGAGCGCTGTGCGCTGATTGGGCTGTAAATCATGGAACAGCGTCGTATCGGTCAACGCCCGATAGCGCGAAGTGCGGATGGCTTCTTTGCTGATCTCACTTTCCGCCAGTTGCGCTACGTGCAGCAGGCGCAGCACATTGGCCGAACGGGGGCGGGCCACATAACCGATGGGGATGGCGCGACTGTCCTGAATGCGTTGTAACTGGTCGAGATAAGCCTTTACCCGCTCTCGGGCCGCCTTCTCGCCCGCCGAGCTTTTCTCTTCTTCGCTGATCCAGATGAGCAATGGCCCGTCGGTGAGAGCCAGGATGAGGCGCTCCGCGTCACCGCCCCAATGTCGCCGTTCTTTTTCCGCCCATTGCGCCAGCTCGTGCATCTCTTCCGATTCTCGCAGACCATTGACCATCTGGGCATTGAGCAAATTCAGGTTATCATCATAGAGATCGTCTTCGGTGTAGAAAACCTGGGGCCGGGTGTTGATGATGGGCGCCTCGCCCGAGCCCTGTCTCAGCACGATGACGCCGGTGTTGATGAGATAGTAGAGGGCCGGACCGTGCCGGTTGGGATAGATCTGCGAGCCGTCCACGCCGATAAGGCTGGCGTGCTCTTCCGAATGCAGCGGAATAAACCGCTCGTTCAGCGAATCGCCGCAGGGGCGGGCCCCGCGCCAGGTGGGATCGATCTCCTGGGCGCGGGTGATCTTGGCCTGCAGCGCCTCATCCACTTGGTCGTAGGTGACCAGCGCCTGCCGCGCCTGAGTCACCAGCTCCTGATATCGGGCCTGACGCCGGGCGATTTCGAGGCTCATGGCCCCGACCTGCTCCATAACCTTGCTGAGTTCAAGCATGGGGAAGATTAGATGTTATCGGAAATAGGGTAACTGCTAAGGTCGTTTTCGCTTGAATGAACCTGACAGGTTCTTTTGGCAACGATTCAGAGCGTTACACGCTTCATTGCTGGCTAAAGACTGCACATTTTACCACCAACGTTACGAGAACCTGTCAGGTTTGAGTGGGAAAAGACAACCAACTGGCATACGT
>WGCR01000217.1 GCA_015493675.1 Anaerolineae bacterium | reverse complement strand
GGGATGTGTTGCAGCCCAAGATTTCGGATGGCACCTTCCGCATCGCCAATTCCGAAAAAGCAGTGGGCCTGCAAGACAAAGCAGAGCTGACGCGTGAAGAAATGGCGGACATTATTGGCCAGATTACGACCAATTGGGACTTCAACACCGCCAAGAACCTGGCCGAGGCCAATCTCACCGCCGCCTCCGCTGCGGATAAGGGCGACGTTTTCATCCTCGCCCCCAACGACGGCACGGCCCGGGCCATTGCCGACACCTTCGCTGCGGATAAGGACGTGAGCAGCTACGTGATCACCGGTCAGGATGCGGAGAAGGCCTCCATCCAGTACATCATCGATGGCAAGCAGTCTATGACGGTGCTGAAAGATGTGCGGGTGTTGGTGAAGGACGCCATCAATGCGGCCGTCGATTTCCTGAACGGCAAAACGCCGCCCAAGACCACCACCTACAACAACGGCGTCATCGACGTCCCGGCCAAGCCTTCGGATGTGATTGCAGTGGACCAGAGCAATCTCAAGACCGCCATCATCGACTCTGGCTACTGGCCCGCCAGCGACTTCACGGGCCTGGATAAACTGCCCTGAGGATCGATCTCACGCAGAGCCGCCAAGGCGCAAAGGTAAAAGATTTTGCGCCGCGGAGGATATGCGATCCGCCGCTGATTTACATTGCGCTTCCGTATGGGGGAGGGGTTGGTTCTCCCCTCCCTCTCTTTGTTATAATTGGCGCAATATGTGAAGCTGAGCCTCCTTGCGTTCTAATCCAGTCGCAATCTTGGCCATGTTTGTCATAAATTGTCAGGTGCGACGCACTTGAGACAGGCGTTGGCCTGACGTCTCACCTGGTCAGCGCCCAAACCGACGCGACGCTGCCATGGCTTGTGGCAAGTGCGTTGCACCTTGAATGCTATCTACGAAACAGGATTCGTTTATGGAATCGACAACTCAAACCAGACCGCCCGTAGTTGAAATGCGCGGCATCAAGAAGAATTTTGGCGCAGTTCAGGCGCTGCGCGGCGTCGACCTGGTGCTGCGACGCAACGAAGTTTTGGGGTTGGTGGGAGATAACGCCGCAGGTAAATCCACCTTGATGAAGACGCTTAGCGGAGCGTACACGCCTGATGCCGGGGGCATCTTTCTCGAAGGTACGCAGGTGCATTTTTCCAGCCCGCTGGACGCCCGTCGTCAGGGCATCGAGATGGTGTATCAGGATTACGCCCTGGCCAACAATCTCGATGTCGCGGCCAATGTGTTTTTGGGCCGGGAGGCGGTTAGCCTCAACCTGGGATCGGTAAGCGTTATGGATCATCATTTTATGGAGCAAGAGACCAAACGTCTTATGGATCGGCTCAAGATACGCATCGACTCGGTCCGACAGAAAGTCGAACGTCTCTCCGGTGGTCAACGGCAGGCAGTCGCTATTGCCCGCGCTACGGCCTTCAATGCCAAAGTGATCATTATGGATGAGCCCACCGCCGCCCTCAGCGTGGCCGCCATCGCCAAAGTGCTCGATCTCATTCGCGAATTGAAGACGCAGGGCGTTTCCATCATCATCGTCAGTCATCGCCTCGAGGATATCTATCAGGTGGGCGATCGCATGATGGTGCTGCGTCATGGGCGTAAAGTTCACGATAGCCCTATCGAAGGAGATATTCACGAATTCCGGGAGCGCGCCGTCGCCTACATGGTCGGGGCGCGTGATGATTATCCATTGGCAGAAACTGCTTAAAAACGCGAGGAAACCATGACATTCATTGCAGATGCACGAAAGTTGATGCGAGAGAACATCCGTGATTACGGCATGTATATTGTCCTGTTCATCATCATGGCTGTGTTCACTATTACGACGGATGGCGTATTCATTTCCTCACGTAACATCGTCAACCTGGTCAATCAAACTGGCTACATTGCGGTGCTGGCGGTGGGCATGACCATGATTATCGTCATTCGCCACATCGATCTTTCTGTCGGCTTTCTGGCCGGTTTTTTGGGTGCGGCCACCGCTATTGCCATGGTGTTCTGGCATTGGTCTGTATTTGCAGCCATTCTATTCGCTTTGAGCCTGGGCGTGTTGGCGGGCTTGCTCACTGCCTTTCTGGTGGCGCAATTGGGCATCCCATCCTTTGTGGCCACCCTGGCGGGCTGGTTGGGATACCGCGGAGCGCTGCAATTGGTGACGCGTAGCACAGGCACCATCGTTATCCCCAACGACACCTTCAACGCTATTGGCAATGGCTTCATTCCCGATATCCCCGTATCGTTTATGCCAGAGATGCACAAATTAACCCTGCTGCTGGGGCTGGCAGGCATCATTCTCTTTGTGTGGAATGAGATATCCAGACGTAAAAAACTGCAAGCCTACGATTTCGG
>WGCR01000216.1 GCA_015493675.1 Anaerolineae bacterium | reverse complement strand
GGATTACGTTGGAAACACAGAACTTCGACAATACGTCCATGAACGCTATCGAGCGTTTTGGCAACCCCACCTGGGGCGTCACCTCCTGTGAAGCATCCAGCAATCCCAACAGCATCTGGCCCGCGGCCCGCGGCAGCGCTGCCGCTGAACCCTGCAACGACAATTACCCTGACAACGACGATTCCTGGTTCGTGGCAGGCCCCTTCAATCTCAGTAACGCCACCCAGGCCGAAGTCACCTTCGATTACCTGTTGCAAACAGAAAAAGGCAAGGACTGGCTGGGCTGGTACGCCTCCGACGACAACATCAACTTCGTTGGCATTCGCGAGAGCGGCAACAGCAACGGCTGGCAATCACAGACGTTCGACCTGCAGAACTATGTCGGAAAATCTCAGGTGTGGTTTGCCTTCGTCTTCCGCAGCGACAGCCAGAACAATGACAAAGGCGTCTTCCTGGATAACCTCCAGATCCGGAAATATGTACATGCGGCCCCACCGCGTCGTCAGCCCCGGATTATGGCCCCAGATGAAGACAGCGCCCTGTCGCCGGACGTCATCATCCGCAAATGAACATACCATCACGATCCCCAGAAGAGGCGGCGAATTTTCGTCGCCTCTTCTTTTTTTCCACCCGCCAACATTTTTCGGTCATACCGAATCCCTGCTATACTCTTTCTGACCCCGTCAGCACTTCTCCACTACAAACAACACCCCCAGATTTGGAGACGATTGCAAAAAATCGCATCTCAACCCTGTCATTCACATTTTTCAGAGCCATACAATGACCTACTCATCCTACACCGGCAAAGCAGAAAAAACACCACAACGACGCACCGAACGGGAGTGGCGACAGGAAATCATCAAAGTCTGTCGTCTGATGTGGGAAAAGGACTATATCGCAGCAGGCGACGGCAATGTCAGCGTCAGACTGAGCGATGATCGCTTTTTGGTAACGCCCAGCGGCTTCTCGAAAGGCTTCCTGCAGCCCGATCAACTGGTCATCATCGATTGGGACGCTCAGGTGGTAGGACCGCTCTACGGTGATAACCGCACGCTGCGCCCCTCCAGCGAAATCCTGCTGCACCTCGAAGTCTACCGCCGCAGGCCCGATGTCGTCAGCGTGGTGCACGCCCACCCTCCCATGGCCGTTGCACTCTCTATCGCCGGCATTTCTCTGGCCAAGTGCATTCTGCCCGAAGTCGTGGCCACCATGGGACTGATTCCCACCACTCGCTACGCCACGCCCTCATCCATCGAAGGGGCGGAAGTCATCGCCGGCATCATCGAAAACTACGATGCCCTGATCCTGCAACGACACGGCAGCGTCACCGTGGGCGACAGCGCCTGGAACGCCTATCTCAAACTGGAAAAACTGGAGCACACCGCCATCATCACCAAAACCCTGGCCGAATTGGGACGCATGAATCCTATGTCCCCGGAAGAAGTTGCCAAACTGGTGGCCCGACGCGAGGCCAGCGGCTCCTTGTCCGACGCCCAGGCCGAAGCATTTTGCGACGCCTGCAACGTCTGCGCCTTCCCTCGCAAGGAGACGTAATCAGACTCAGCTCAATGACTCATCAAGGCGCATCCCGGCCAACGGGGGATGCGCCTTTTTCTTTATCGCAATTGGCCAGTCTGCGCCGATAACGAATGAAAATGGAACGCAGACGCCTCTGATGCCCGCAGATTATCGTAGATTATCCTGATTTTATCTTTTTTATGGCTCTTTTGAATTTCAGGGGGTTGACTGCTTTTTGACATCCGGGAGGTGGACGAAAATCGCCTGGTCAAGCCAAAAGCTACCCGTCCACCTCCCGGAGATCGGAACACCCCACAAAATCCGGTTGAACCTTTTTTATCTGCGTAGATCGGCTTTTTCTGCGGCATCTGCGTTCTATTTACGGATCATCGGCTAAGTTTCATCACCTTGATCCAGAAAACAGCTTATGCTCCAGGCCCGATTGCTGGCGGCCAGCATGTTATCCGCCGCCACCGGTCCCCAACTGCCCGGTTCGTAGAAAGAAAGCGGCGGCCCCTCCCCCGAATCCCAGCCCTTCAAAATAGCGTCAATCAGCCTCCATGACGCCATGATCTCATCCTCCCGGGAGAAGAGCGAGGCATCGCCCAGCACGGCGTCCAGCAGCAGACGTTCATAGGCCAGGGGCAGGGCCTTCTCCCCGAAAGCCGTCGCAAAATGGAATTCCATATCAACATCCCGGGTGCGCATGCCCGCCCCGGGCGACTTGGTCTGAAATCGAAGATGGAAACCTTCGTGGGGTTGCAGACAAATCGAAAGGGCGTTGGGCGCCAGATCCGCTACACCGGAATTGAAAAGCAGGTGGGGCACCTCGCGAAACTGAATGAAAATCTCGGTGGTTTTACCGGCCAGCGCCTTGCCCGAGCGCAGATAAAAGGGCACACCCTGCCAGCGCCAGTTGTCGATGAAGAAAGTCAGCGCGGCGTAAGTGGGCGTTTCAGATTTGGGATCCACGCCCGGCTCCTGGCGGTAGGTGGGACCGGAGCCATCTTTGGAACGATATTGGGCGCGCACCGTGTTGGTGCGCAAGGCTCCAGGCGTGGATGGCGCGCGCACCGCCCGCAGCACCTTTACCTTTTCATCCCGCAATTGCGTGGCGTCCCAGGCGTTGGGCGGCTCCATGGCGGTCAGGGCCAACAACTGCATGAGATGATTCTGGAACATATCTCGCATTACCCCGGCCTGATCGTAATAACTGCCGCGATAGCCCACAGCCACCGATTCCAATACCGAAATCTGCACATGATCCACATAATGCCGGTTCCACAAAGGCTCGAAAATAGCATTCGCGAAGCGAAAAACCAGCAGATTTTGCACCGTTTCCTTGCCCAAATAATGATCAATGCGATAAACCTGATCCTCAGAAAAAACACTGTGGATGCGCCGGTTCAACTCCTCGGCGCTTTGAAGATCGGTTCCGAAGGGTTTCTCGATGATGAGCCTGGAAAAACCGTCGGGATGCTGTGCGGCCAATTCTGCTGCGCCCAGATTTTCAGCCACCTCGGCGTAGATGGTGGGGGGAACGGCCAGATAAAACAGCCGATTGGGAGCCACGCCGCGCTCTTTTTCCAGTCTCTCCAGTCGCTGGCGCAGCGGATGGAACGCCTCCTGATCGTCATAGTGCAGTTGCTGATAAAAAAGCCGGGATTCGAAATCAGCCCATTTATCGTTTTCAGAGGGCTTGAAGCGCCCGAATTCCTCCACGCCTTTGCGAATGCGCTGCCGAAAACTCTCGTCCGTGAACTCGCTGCGAGCAGCGCCCAGGATGACGAAGTTATCGCTCATCAGCTCGTTGCAGAAAAGAGAGAACAGTGCTGGCGCGAGTTTACGATAGGCCAAATCGCCCGACGCGCCGAAAATGACGATACTGAAGGGGGGGGCGGCATGGATGGCAGCCAGATCTTGTTTTGGCATGATAAATTCTCTTGAAGTCAGTTTATGAGGCGAGGGACCATGCCCGCCTGGTAATAGTATCCAGCAATTTATGAAAATCGTTGGAAAAAGCTTCCACCCCGGCAGTTTGCAAATCGTCTGTAATCTGGTCAAAATCAATGTCCAGATCCGCAAGGGCGGCAATCTGCGCCCGGGCTTCCTCAACACCCTTATCAATGGTGCGGGCCAACCGGGCATGATCCAGCGTGGCCTCGATGGTCTTGAGAGGGAGGGTGTTGACTGTGTGAGGGCCGATAAGATTCTCTACATAGAGCACATCGGAATAGGCGGGATTTTTTGTGCTGGTGCTGGCCCACAGAGGCCGTTGCACCCGCGCGCCTTTCTCCGCCAGCGCCTGCCAGCGTTCGCCCCCAAAAACTTCATGAAAGCGGGCATAGGCCAGTTTGGCGTTGGCAATGGCGATCTTGCCCTGCAGCTCCGTATTGCCCGCCGCTTCCAGGGCCTTATCCACAACAACATCAATACGACTGACGAAAAATGAAGCTACAGAAGCAAGGCCGCTGACATCCAGCCCCGCGGCGGCCCGCAGTTCCAACCCTTCGATGTAAGCATAAGCAACGGCATCATAGTCGGCCAGCGAAAACATCAGGGTGGCGTTGACGTTGACGCCCTCGGAAATGAGTTGGCGGATGGCGGTGACGCCTTCAGTCGTAGCAGGCACCTTGATCATCAAATTGGGATAATTGATGGCTTGCCACAGACGACGGGCCTCCAAGACCGTGCGTTCGGCATCATAAGCCAGATCGGGATTCACCTCAATGCTGACGTACCCATCACCTCGATCACTATCCTGGTAAAGCGGCAAAAGCTTTCCGGCAGCGACCGAGATATCAGCCCGAGAAAGCACATCGTAGATAGCGTAACCATCAATGCCCGCCTTATCGAGTCGAGCGATCTCCTCATCATAAAGGGAGCTGCCGCTGATGGCTTTATTAAAGATGGAGGGATTAGAGGTAACGCCGCGAATGCCCTGATCCAGCAGCTCGGCAAACCGGCCCGAGGCGATGATGTCTCGGCTGATGAAATCCAGCCAGACAGATTGTCCGAAATCGTTATAAAGATGATGAAGTTTGCTCATGATAAATGTTTGTCTCCGCATGATGTCGGGAAAGTCGTGATAGGGAGCTGTTATCCTGATGCAATTGACGGCCTCATATCTTACACCGCGTTTTGGTTCTATCAACAATCCTGTAGCAGATCCAGGCCCGCGGCCTGCTGTGCGGCAGTATCCAGCAGCCATAACAAATGGCCGTCTTCGGGCTGCACCAGCGATGCAGGCAGGGGTGGATCGCCGCCCGCTTCATGGAAGATGGTCGTCAGGGCCGGGCCTTTATTTTCGCCCGCCACCAGGAAGAAAACATGGGCGGCATGATTCAACACCGGCAGCGTCAGGCTGACCCGATCCTGCGGCGGCGCGGGTGCATGGCCCACCGTCACCCGATGATCGCGCTCATGCAATGCCGATGTGCCGGGAAACAGCGAGGCGGTATGACCATCTGCGCCCATGCCCAGCAAAATGAGATCGAAACGAGGCCAGGCGCCAGCCCATAAGTTGAAATTCTCCACCAGCTCCTGCTCATACAGATAAGCCGCCTGCCAGGGCGATTCCTCGCCGCGGATGCGATGGGTGATCACCACCGGCAGATGTTGAAACAGCAGGACGAAGGCCATTCCGTAGTTGCTGTTGGGATCATCCGGCGGCACGCAGCGCTCATCGACCCACCAGATGTGGGTATGGGCCCAGGGCACGCGCTCCTCCCATGCAGGCGTGGCCAGCAGCCGAAACAGAGGCCGAGGCGTAGAACCGCCGGAGATGGCGATGTGGGCAACGCCGCGAGCCGTCACCGCGTCGGCGGCTATCCGGGCCAGCAACTCCGCAGCGCGCAGCGGCAGAATGTCGGGAGCATGGCTTTCATAAGGTAATTGTTTCATATCATGATTGTAGT
>WGCR01000215.1 GCA_015493675.1 Anaerolineae bacterium | reverse complement strand
AAACTGCGGTGCTCTCGGTGGGCAGCTTTCAGGCCGGCAACGCGTTCAATGTCATCGCCGAGCGGGCGGAGATGTCCGGCACCATCCGCACCTTCGATCCAGAGGTGCGGGCGCTCATAATCCGCCGTATGCAGGAGGTTTTGACCGGGGTTACACAGGCCCACGGCGCATCTTTCATCTTCGATCTGAAGGACAGCGAATACACACCCGCCGTCATCAATGACCCGAAGATGGCCGAGATCGCCCGACAGGCCGCATTGCGGGTGTTGCCCGAAGAGCAGATCACGCAAATCCGGCCGCTGATGGTGTCGGAAGACATGTCGGAGATACTCAACCGCGTTCCTGGTTGTTATGTGCTGCTGGGGGCAGAACCCGCCGGTGGCGCCCGCGGGCCGCATCACAACCCCAAATTCGACATCAACGAGGATGCGTTGCCCCTGGCCGCAGCCGTCATGGCCAGCATTGCCACAACGTACACAACGACCAGCGAACAACAGGGAACTTCCGGGCGTCCGGCGGCGTAGGGTAGAATGAGAGCGTCTGACTTCAAACTGCTTACTGCCTACTGATCAACTGCTTACTGCTCACTGCAAACTCCCCATGCCCTGGTTTCTGATCGAGCCCTCTGGCTATCGATATCCCATCAGCGAAGATGAAGGCGACGGTCTGAGCATTGGCCGCACGCCCGACAATGACGTGATTCTCAATGACACGGGCGTTTCGCGGCATCATGCGTATATTCGCGTGCGGGGTCAGGAGGCGTGGCTCTATGATCGGGACAGCGCCAATGGCACATGGTTGAATGGGCAACGCATTGCCGGGCCGCAATTGATGAAGCCCGGAGATGCAATTCTGGTGGGGAACACCGAACTGCGCATGAGCTATGCCCCGCCGGAGCCGTCGCCAGCGGCAGTTGCGCCCCCCGCGGCGCCATCGCACAAAAAGAGCGCCGCTACTCCTTACATCGTGCTGGGCATGCTATTGGGGCTGCTGGGACTGGCAATGATCGGGCTGGCCGTGCTGCCTCGCTTCATGCAGCCTGCCGCGCCCACCCCCACGCCCTCGCCCTACGCCCGCTACGCCGACGCCATCCGGGCCACGGTGTTCGTCCTGACGCCGGTGGGGGATACGCCCAACGGTCGGGCGGGAACAGGCGTCATTCTCACGGAGAAAGGGCGCATCCTCACCGCATACAGCGTGGTGATCAATCCCGCCACGGGACGCTCCTTCAATCGCAGCAACCAGGTGACGGTGGGTGTGACGCCTGCTGCGGGCGGGCAGAATCTGGTGTGGTATCAGGCCCATGTGGTGCGGGCGGATCGCCAGCGGGATATGGCTGTGCTGCAAATCTACGCCATGCAGGACGGATCGCCTCTTCCCAACAGTTTTCAGCTACGAACCATGCCCCTGGGCGATTCCGACGTCCTGCAACCCAATGATTCCATTGCAGTCATCAGTTTTCCGGCCGGGGGAGAAGGAACAGGCCCGAATCTGGGCAAAGCCCTGGCTTTGGGCGAGGGGCGCGCAGCGGGATTTCTCCCGGATGAAGCTATTCAGGCCGAGCGGGGCTGGATCGTCACCGACATCGCTTTGAGCCAATCCAACATCGGAGCGCCCGTGCTGGATGGCGCCGGGCGATTGGTGGGGCTTTATCCCGGGCCGGACGCGTCGCAAAAGAGCGGCGCGGAGTACAATGTGCGCCCCATCAACCTGGCCCGACCGTTGTGGGTCACGGGACCGTAGGGGAAGCAGTATTCAGTTTTCAGTACCCCGTAATCAGACGCCAATCCGGCGGGCCAGGGGCAGGACGAAGGGGTAGTAGGGTTTGTCCCAGGCGCCCACATAACGCACGATTTCGCCGCCGAAGCCGCGCTTGAAGCGCCACACGCCCCACATGCCCTCGGGCGGGTCGGGAACGGGGGCGTCGGGGTTCAGTCCCACCTCATCGGGCACGCCCCACAGATCGTAGCCGGTGCAGCCGTTGGCTTTCGCCCAGCGCATGGCCTCCCATTGCAGCAAATGGCTGGGCATGAGATTGCGGCGTTTATTCCCCGAAGCGCCGTAGAAGTAGTAGGCTTTGTCCCCCAGCCGCGCCACCAGTATCCCGGCCAGCATCTCATCCTCGAATTCAGCCGCAAACAGCGCCGCGTGGCCTGCGGGCGCAAACATCCGCCAGAATGTCCGGTAGTATTCAGGGTCGTGCACGCCAAAATCCTTGCGCTGGCCCGTCACCTGCATCAATTCGATAAAGCGTTCCACATCCGCTGCGTCCCCCTGACGGACGACGACGCCCTTGCGCCCGGCCAAACGCACGTTGTAGCGCCATTTCTGCTTCATTCGGGCCAGGATTTCCTCCTCGCTCGGGAGCAGATCGATCCACACGGTGGTTTGGGGCTGGATGGCGTGTGGGGCGGGAGCGAAGCCGAGATCGACCATACGCTGACGATGCTCGGGAAAATCCTTCAATTCGGGCTCGATACGCAGCATGAGCGCGCCGCGTTGGCGGGCCTGCTGATGGATGGCAGCAAACAGGGCCGCGACCTGCGCAGTGTTGTCCCAGTCCAGCAACGGGCCTCTGGGGACGTATGCGAATTTCAGGGGAAGGCCCGGCAGTCTGCGATAGAGAATCTGCGCCCCGGCTGCCAGATCACTGCTGACGAACAGCCCCAAGCGTTCGCTCTTCCAGCCAAACGCCTCCTTGAATCGGCCCCAGGCGCTCAATTGCAGCGGATGCGAAAAAGGATGCCCCTGAACAAAGGCATCCCAAGTGTTTTCACTCCATTCTGCGTTGCTGCTGGCGCGAACAGCAAATCCTTTCACTGAATCCAATTAACAATCAGCCAAAAAATAAATGATGTCATTGGGTGAATTTTTTACCAACAGCCGTTCTTTACCGCCGCAAACAACTTTCATTTGCGCCAACACAGAGGGATGCTCCGCAGCCCAGCCATAAATCGCCAAAACAGCTTCCCGCAGCGCATCCGTATTTTTGTCTGCTGTAACAGAAAAATTCCCGGATCGATCATCCAGGGCGAACGCCTCGGCTCCTGGCACTTTGAGCAGCGCCTCCTCCAATTGTAACTGCAAGGGCTCTGCAAGCTTCGGAAGATCAAGCATAAAGGTAATCATGACTCATTCACCTCAATCAATGAGAAGAACTGCGAATAATCAAAT
>WGCR01000214.1 GCA_015493675.1 Anaerolineae bacterium | reverse complement strand
TTGTAGCGGTAGGCGCACCGCGTGAACCGCTGAAAGAGGTCGAACGAACCGCCACGCAACACACGACGGTCGCCCGAATTATCGATTTCCTCCCGGCCATCATCAGGCCTGTAAGGGTATTTTTTGTATTTGCTCAACGTCCATTCCCACACGTTGCCACTCATATCCAGGCAGCCGTAGGGACTGGCGCCATCGGGGAACATGCCTACGGGGCTTGTCCCGCCAATGCCTGTTTCATCTACATGCACTTCTCAGGCGAAAAGTCGTTCCCCCAGGGGTAGATACGGGCGTCCGCGCCGCGGGCGGCCTTTTCCCATTCCGCCTCGGTGGGCAGGCGATAAGGAACTCTGGTCTCTTGGGCCAACCAATTGCAATAGGCTATGGCATCAAACCAAGATACATTCACCACCGGATGATTACGAAGCTCAGGAGGGGGTTCCTCACCTCGCCAATGCTTCGGCGGCTCTCGAACTGTTGCTTTTACGAATTCGGCGTATTGAGCGTTGGTGACGGGATATTTGCTGATGCGGAAAGCGCCGACAAAAACTTTGTGTTGCGGTTTTTCTGCTTCATACCATTTATAATACTTTTTGGTGACTTGTTTTTTAATTTCCTCAACCTGCTCCATCGTGCTGCCCATCAAAAACTCGCCCGCGGGCACAGTCACCAGCTCATTGAAATCACGTGGATCGCCCAATACACTCAAGGCCGTCCCTGCGCTAAATCTTTCCTGCACAGGACGCTGCGAGGACTGCAAAATTCCCAACAGGGCCGGACGCCACTTTTCGTAATCCTTCTCATCAATTCTGGCCACGGCGTCTTTGACCTTCGCCACATCGCCGCTCAGAATATCTTCCGGAATTTCTGAAACCGCCTCAACAGGCATTTCAGCTTCTACAGCCCCAGCCAATCTCGTATAGACTGCCATCTCCTCAGGCTTGAGCCCCTTAAAACGCGCCCGTTTGTCTCCACCGCCACTCTGATCTGCAGGCGGATAGCGAAGCATCTCCTCCAAGAAAACGTATTCAGAACGATTGGAGAGATACGGCTCCAGCAGGCCGCCGCTACGACGTTGGCGGGATTCTGTCTCTTCTGACGCCAACACTTTCCCGACAATAATTTCATCTTCATCCGTTGGCTGCGCTTCATAGGCATCCTCTAGCTGCTGCACCAAAGTGGGATAGCGCCGCCAGTCCTGATAAAGTTTGGGATACTGAGTCTGAATCACCACTGTCTTGGCCAATAGCGGCCAGGCCACACTCTTTTCTGGTAAACTCCCAT
This sequence comes from Anaerolineae bacterium, assembly GCA_015493675.1. GTDB lineage: Bacteria > Chloroflexota > Anaerolineae > J102 > J102 > M2005. The sequence continues at coordinate 5,314 of WGCR01000214.1, read as the reverse complement.
TCGCCTGTCTGGTCTCGGCAATGGTCTTCAGCAACCGGAAGATATTGATGGCTCGCTTCACCTGTCGCGGATTGGGGTAAAGCCCGCGGGCAAATACTTCGCGGGTCACTTGTGACAACCGCTCATACGCTGCAACCTCGTCACTCCCCTCATCCAGCTTGCGAATAAACTTGGCCAGATCATCCGCCGCCAAAGAGGGAAGATGGAAAGGTATCTGCACAATTTTTTGCAAATAACTGTCTCCCCGAATAGGAAGCTCACTTCGCGTCAGCCCTGCTTTCTTAAACAAATTGCCGTAATGCGCTTCCACACCGCGTTCCACCACCGATTGATCCATCCCCAACACGAACACCGTCCCCGCCACCTCCAGAAACAACTTGATGGCTTCCAGCACTTCCACCGCCTGTTCTGGCAGACAGCGATCCAGATCATCCACAAACACGATCAACCGGCCATCTTCTCCCAACGCCATCTGCAAGACTTTCTGGAACGCATCCTCGAACTGCTCCAGGAACCGCAACTGCTCCCGATGGTAGCTGCGCACTTCGCGCCGGAATGCGCCCGCGGCCGCGTCCAGCTCCTGGCCCGCATCACCATCGCCGCCCAGCACATCCACCAGCTTTTTGAACACCCCGGCTCCGGGAATGAAAGCGGCTGCAATCTCCGCCCCGGCCTTGCCCCCTTCTTTCAGCATCTGCGCCCAGTCCACCGTCAGCTTCCCCAGCTCCTGCCAGTCCAGTGGCCGGTAAACGCTCTCCTGAAGCCGATCCAGTTCATCCACCAACGCCTGTTGTTTCGGCGTCAGCTCATCATAAGCCAGTCGCTTGCCGCCAGATTGGGGATAGAGCGCATCGATCACCCGCAAAATCAACGCCCGCCACAGCGCTTCGCGCTGATCATACTTCCAGGCCGTAAACCACACCGTTCGCCATCCCGATTGTCCGTTCTCCTCGATATGCTTTTGCAGCATCTTCAGCAAACTGGTCTTGCCGCTGCCCCATGGCCCGAACACGCCCACGGTGATCGGCGTCTGCGCCTGGGTGATGATCTTTTCCAGCGCCGGACGAAAATCCTCGAAACTCAGATAATCCTCCGTCGTCCAGTAATCGGTAAGATAGCCTGAATGAGACATGCTGGGCTGCGTCATAGAACCCTCTTTTGTGTGGAGCGCAATCGAGATATGTTTCTCAAAGTATAACACATCATGACTATACAGCCATGGTCACTTATCTTTACGTCATGTCGAACGAATGTGAGACATCCCCCCCCATTTCGCGAGATGATTTCAATACAACAAGGGGGTTTGGTTCTTTTGGATTTCAGGGGGCCTGGTTTGCCAACCCCGCTGGATGCGTCATCCGGCTCAGGAGCATGGCCCCCCAGGGCGGATTCGCAATCCGCCCGGCATCTCACCCCCCGAAATCCAGTTGAGCCGGAGATTTCTCATCCCTTTGGTCGTCGAAATGACGTACGGCTGACTAACGCTCCCGGATCAGATTCATGAACTCGGCCCGGGTGCGGGCGTCTTTCTTGAAAAGACCGCGCATGGCGCTGGTGATGGTGGAGCTGTTCTGCTTTTGCACGCCCCGCATCATCATGCACAAATGGCTGGCCTCGACCACCACTCCCACGCCCATGGGGGCCAGGATGTCCACCATGGCGTCGGCGATCTGGTTGGTCATCCGTTCCTGAATCTGCAGACGGCGGGCGAATACATCGACGATACGGGCCACCTTGCTGAGGCCGATGACCTTGCCCTGAGGCAGATAGCCTACATGCACCCGCCCGAAGAATGGGATCATGTGGTGTTCGCACATGGAATAAAATTCGATGTCCCTGACAATGACCATCTCATCACAGCCATCAGTGAAGATGGCGTTATTCACCACCTCCGCGACAGTAGTCGTATAGCCGCTGGTGAGAAAATCATAGGCTTTGGCCACCCGCAAAGGCGTGCGCTTCAGGCCCTCGCGTTCGGGGTCCTCGCCAATGCGCACCAGTATCTGGCGGATGAGCTCTTCGAATTCCGGATCGTAGACTTCATTGTCCTCAGCCTCAAAAATCTGGTCGGTGCCATAATGGCTGAGCATTTTGATGTTTGGTCTGGCGTCAGTTGTCATTTTTCTTATCTCCGCCGCCGAAGGATGCAAACTCTCGGCGATCTGATTGAGTGTGAGGCCGACGCCCGGGAAAATCCAGTCGGGGGCGATATCGGCCAGAGGAAATGCGAGATGGGGATGATCAAGGATGTCGGGATCAGGCAGCAAACCGCCATTGAGAGCGATCTGTCGATCCTTGACAAAAACGATGTCCAGGTCGATGGTGCGGGGAGCGAATTTGTCGGCGGTGCGCACCCGGCCCAATCGGGCCTCGATGCGGCGCAAGGCCCGGCGCAAATCCGCAGGCGAAAGATCGGTCTCCAGCAGCACGGCCGCGTTGAAATAATCTGGCTGGGGACCATTGCCCACAGCGGGCGTTTCGTAGATGGGACTTTCCGCCAACACCCGCCAGCGGCTGTCCCGGTGCAACAACGCCAGCGCCCGGGGCAGATTGCGCTGCCGGTCGATGTTGCTGCCCAGTGCGATCAGCACAGACTCAGTCATCGAGGAAAAATTCATCGCGGGAACGGAAGATGCTGACGCCGACGGAGCGGGCGAAACGCAGCGCTCCCGGTTTTTCCACCGAGACCTCCACCGCCTGGATGCGGGCATCGGTCTCGAAACACAAAGCAGCGATCTCTTCCACCAGCCGCTCCACCAGCATCGGCTCGCCATTTTCGACATGCTCGATGATAGCTTTGGCTACGGTGCGATAGTTCACTGCATCGGCGATGGCATCGCTGAGGGCAGCGGGGCGAGTGTCGGCCCACATGATCACATTGACGACAATGTTTTGGCGATTGGTGCGCTCTTCGGGATTGATGCCCAGGATGCCGCGCACCAGCAGATCTTTGATGAAAACCTGGTCGAGATGGGAGATTTCAGTCATAAGAGAAAGATTGAGAGAGAGTGTGTGAAGGTGAGATGGAGGGAAGGCGTGCGGACATGAATCCTACATCTTCAGATGAGCGCCGCCGGTGAGACGGATGATCTCGCCGGTGATGAAGTCGTTGCGCAGGAGATAGAGCAGCGTGTCGCCCGCCACATCCACGCCGCCGCTACGCGCCAGGGGGACCGTGGCCAACACGCTCTGCCAATACGCCTCAGTGGCCCCCTCCGGCGGCAGCATGGCCCCCAGAGCAATGCCATTCACCCGCACCCTGGGCGCAAGCTGGATGGCCGCGGTGCGGGTGAATGCGTCCAGCGCTCCTTTGGAAACAGTGTAGCTGAAATGAGTGAGATAGGGGCGTTCGGTGCGCCAGTCGGTGATATTGACCACCGCCCCCGCCACATCCGCAGGCAGAGAACGGGCGAAGGCCTGTGTCAGCAGGATGGGCGAGCGCAGATTCACCCGGAAGGTCTGGCTCCATCCCGCCACCGTCACATCCTCCAGCGTGTCTTTGGGGAAGATGGCGGCGCTGTTGACCAGAATCTGCACAGGAGTCAAAGCATCGGGCAGATCGGCGAACAGCGGCCCGGCGTCATCCAGATGGCTGAGGTCCGCCTGGCGTAGAAGGACGCGTGCGCCCAGCGCTTCGGCCTCGGCGGCAGTGGCTTGAGCGGCCGCTTGCGAGCGGTTATAATGCAGGATGATGTTGCATCCGGCCCGGGCCAACGCCAGCGTCAGCCCCCGCCCGATGCGATGACCGCCGCCAGTGATCAGCGCGGTTTTTCCTTGTAAATCCATCGTATCACGCTTCCTTTTCTGCTGAGAGAGCCTCTCCCCACCACATGAATGAGCATGACAAATAATGCGTTAGTGATCGATAAAGAGACGAGAGAGGTTGTTTGGCGGGTGGAGCAGACGCTTCCGCATCAGTCTGTGCAGACGCCGTGGGGCGACTTGTGGCGGGGATCAGATTCGGGCGCGGGCCCGGAGGTGTGGATCGAGGCGCGGGAGGCTTTCGATCTGACGATGATTTACGGCCCGACCAGCTACTTCGAGGCGATCATTCCGGGACGACATCGCTTTATTCTGACCGTGCTGGATAGCACTGACGTGGCCTAATCCTCGTCCATTTTCAGTATCTTGATCAAGGCGTCGTGTTCTTCTTTGCATTCGGGGCAAATACGCAGATGTTGAGAGACCTTGGGCAAAATGGTCTGGGGGTTTTCGCCCGCCAGCTCCAATTCCACATAGGAATCCATCAGGTCCTGCGCTTCATCGCAGGTTAACTCACGTTCGTGCGTCAACGAAAGCGTGCGTAGCAACTTCTGCCACAGGTTTTGAAGATCGGAGGAACGGCCTTTCTGGGAAGCGTTCATATCATTAGTCGCGGTGGAGATGATCTTTCTTACTTGAAGGAGGAGAGAATTTCTTCAGGACTGAGGCCTCGCTCCAAAAGACGGGCCTTCAGACGTTTTCGGGCGTCGTGAATCAGCTTGTAGAGGGTGTTGTGACTGACGCCCAATTCTTCAGCCAGGACGCTGGAGGGCTCTCCCAACACCAGTCGTGCGTACAGCGCCCGGCTCTGACGCTCGCTGAGCTCATTCTGCATCACATCCATAACGACGTCCATGGCTTCTTTCTGGATGGCGCTGCCCTCGGGGCTGATTACATCCTTCCGGCGCAGAAAATCCGGCTCAAAAGCGCCATCCTGCGTCGCAGCCTGCAAAGAGATGTCCCGCCATCGGGCGCGGCGCAATTCGCCAAGGGCCTGATGCACGGCGATCTTGGCCGCCCAGGTGGTGAATTTGCTGCGTCCCTGAAATTGATCCATTTTCTGCAGGATGATGAGCACGCTTTCCTGAGCAAAATCGGCGCTCATATCCTGCAATTCCCCATCGTGGCGGCTGCGAAGATCGCTGCGATCCCGCAAATAGAAGAAAAGACGTTTTTGCAGCCAGGCCAGAAGGTCAGTGATGGCGGCGTCTTTGCGTGGGCCCGGTGTCTGCAAATCTTCGATCCAGGCGTCGTTGTTGCGTGATATGGACATAGGAATGTGAAAGGCGGATGTCGTTATTGCTCAAAATAACTTGTTGATCGCGCCCAGCAGCAAACTCAGGGCGAGGGAGAGCAAAATCATAGATGTGAAGGGAATGAAAATACTTACATTCCCGCTTTCGATGCGGATATCGCCGGGCAAACGCCCGAACCAGGAGAACGCACCCGTCCAGATAAGTGCGCCGCCCAGAATGAGCAACACCCCCAAAAAGATAATCATCAATCCGATCTGGTGGTTGTTCATGTCTCAATTATGCCACAGGTTTCATTC
>WGCR01000213.1 GCA_015493675.1 Anaerolineae bacterium | reverse complement strand
GTATTGCCACGCAGCCAGCCGATCATATTCCTCCTGTGTCAAGGGCCTCCCCTCCTGATTCACCAGATCATACGGGTAATCCAGGGGATGATTGAGCGTGTAGTTGTGAATGGCCAGCCACGCGCCCTGCTCGAAGATATCGATGCGTCCTCGCTCCACCACCTTGGCGATGCCGTTGGCTTTGGAACCGGGCCCCATGGCGGGAAAAGCGGGCAGTCCGCCAAAGCCCTGAATCACGTCAGCGTCGTAGATAAAATTATCCACCACGATATCCAGCCAGTTATCGGGCCGATGATTGTTCTCCCATTCGGCGGGAAGATCAGGCTCGTTATTGGTTTCGATATAGTGAACGCCGGCGGCAATCAGCCGCTCGATTGCGTCGATCTCTCGCCCGCCAATATGGCCCGGATTCGGGCGCTCGCGATAGACCCGCACCACGGGCATGATGTCATTGGCCAACAAGGCCTGGCAAAGCTCGATTGAAGACCCGCCGCCATCATCAAGCGCCTTGACCCACTTGATCTGCATGGCCTTGAGCTCGTCGATCCAGAATTGCAGATCGGCGCCAGTAGGATGATAGACGCTGGCCGACCAATGCACGCCGCGACCATTGTCTTGTGGGGGACGGGGGTATTCGGAGAGGGGCTTGATAGCCATGTCGCATCTCCTTTTGAAATGGGGGAATTGCCAGCGCAAACTGGCGTCAATGTTCAGAAAACTTACGGTTACTCCATTATAACCCCGCCCGCGCGCCCTGACAAACGCGGTTTGTTGATCTCACAAAGGCCCGGCCCTACGCCGTTACTTCGCTCTCACCGGGCGCCAGATTTCGGTGTGAGGCGCGCCCGAGCGTTCGCGTATCACCGCCACCTGCTCCAATTGAATGCCCAAGGCGTCGGCCGCGGCCTGCAACGCTTCGCGTCGGCCCGGAAAATTCGTGCGATCGGGTGCGTGGACCAGAAAATAAGTGTTGGGGCCTTGCAACAAGAGCGTGACGCGATCTGCAAAGCCCTCATCAGGATGATCGTAGGGTTCGTAACCGAATATCTCGATGGGATTGATCCGGCCCCGGGAGACAAGAATGAGGGGGGCGTCGAAGCCCCAATCCAGGGCGTAAGGGCCGGTGACGCCGCGGGCCAGCAATTCATCATTGAGGCGATAGACAGCGTCTGAGTGATCCGCATAACCGCCTGTCGCGGTCAGTGCCTTATGATAGTTCACATCAGCCCGAACGCCGCTGACCATCATCAGCGCGAGAAAAACGCCCGCCAGCAGCGTCGGCGTCCGCCCCGAAAACTGGCGGAAAAGCAGATCCCAGCCGCCTGCCATGGCCAGAACCAGCACCGGGGAGAACATGGCCAGATGCGTGTACCACAGTGCGGTGGGCGTCAGAGGCGTTTGCAGCAGCAGCAGGAGGAAGAACGCGTACACGGCCAGCGCCCGCAGCGCCAACGCCCGCGTCTCTTTTTGCCGCCAGCGCCAGATGAGAATGACGACGATGATGACCAACGCGGCCAGGAAGACGGGCCAGGCCAAGGCGTCAACGAAATTGCCGCCCAGATACCAAAAATGATCCCCGCGCAAAAAATCCCTCATCTGTCCCCAGCGGGCCAGAAGATTGCCCACATAATCAGCGTTTTCGACGCCATAGTAGGATTTGTTCAACGTTCCCATGAAATGTTGGAGGGTGGCGCCGGTTTTCAGGTTGAAGAGAATGAAAGGGCTCAGCCCCGCCAGGAAAGCGAGCAGGCCTGGCCCCCAAAAGCGCGGGCGCAGCAAGGTGCGCGAACCGAATCCGGGCGCCGGTTTCAATGCAAACACATGTCTGAATCCCCACACAAAAGGCAACAAGACAACCATGGCCACCAGCGGCCACAACATGATAAACTTTGCCCATAGCCCCAGACCCGCCATGAACGCGGTCAGCCATAGCCAGCGGGCCCGCCCCGTTGTCGCCAATCTGATCAGCGCCAGCCAGATCGCCAGCATCAGAGCGATGGTGGTGTTGGTGACATAGATGCCCTGCCGGGCGAAGAAAATGAATGAGGGCTGCACCGCCAGCAGCATGGCCGCCAGCAATCCCGCCCGCGTCCCAAAGAGCTGACGCCCCAACAGCCATGTCAGCCACAGGATAATGGCTCCCACAGTGAGAGGCCACAGCCGCATCACAACCACGCTGATCCCCCCAAACTTGAAGTAAAGCAGCAAAATATAGGTGTTCAGCGCCCCCACATAATCCACAATCATCAATGGCAAGGTTTTGCCGAAGATGTGCACAACCGCGTTGCGATGGGCCTCCACCGGCAGGTTTTGCAATATCTGCACAGCGGGCTTGGCCTCCACCGCCTCGTCATAGTTAGGCCCGGGCAGATGCAACTGATACAGGCTCAGAGCCAGAAAAACAGCCAGGGGGAACGCCCACAGCCAGGAGCGCAAACGTGAAGATCGCATCAGATGACCCGCTGCTATTTGGCGATGAGCTCGATATCGGCAGCCTGGCTGCGATAATTGTGCCCGCTGGCATAAATGCGAATGCGGGTGACCTTGGCCGGACGGGGGAAAGTCTCGCTCTGCATGAAGTCGGGCGATTCATAGGCGTACCACACCAGCCCGGGGATTTTTTCACCATCTCGCAGGGGCCAATTCTCCACCGGATCCACCATGTAGAACCCGTGCGTCCAGAATTGCGGCTTGCCGTTGACGTCGACGAAATCGATTCGCACCATCATGGGGAACTCGGAGGACTGAATGCCGCCGCCGGGCAGACTCTGATTGATCAAACGCACATCGAAACGGAAAACCAGACTTTCGGCGTCCAGCACATCGGTATTGATGTCCTGGATGATAGATGTCTCACTGTGGAGCTTGGCATCCTCGCCCTGGGAATCACGCTGGAAATAGGCCGCTTTGCGTCCGCCGGTGTTCACCACACTGACCGTACCGAAGGTGACATTGCTCAGATCCCGCGCATCCACACTGCTTTCCACGCGCCACGTCTCCTCCAGCGGCTGTTCGAAATCGCCGTTGTTGACCAGATTTTTATCCGCGGCCTGAGGCTCAGCCGGAGGCTGGCCCAAAGCGATCTGCGTCCGCCGCCCCTTGGAAAGCACGACTTCTCGGCCCGCGGCCACCACCGACACATCGCCGCTGCGGGTGGTCACTTCAGTGACATCATTGCTGACAGCGATGGCGGCGCTGCCGTTACTGATCCTGACCTTTCCCTGCGGCGTCAGCACGACGACTTCCAGCGTTTCGCCATTCACCATGCCGCTGGTAATGCGCGCCCGGCCCGAAAGCAGCCTGATGGTCACCAGACGGGAGCGGTTGCTGCGTTCGAACCGGGGACGGCGGGCGTGCACCAGCTCCACCTCGCTGTTGGTGCGCAATTGCACCGAAGCC
>WGCR01000212.1 GCA_015493675.1 Anaerolineae bacterium | reverse complement strand
GGCTGGGCCTGCGCCAATGGATGACGCACACCCTGGCCCGCACGTTCGACATCGCCATCACCACCAACCCCGAAGACACGGCCCAACTGCGGCCCGTGCGCCCGGACGTGGTGGAAATCCCCATCGGCAGCAACATCCCCGACAATCCGCCGGTAGATTTCGAGCGGGCGGCGTGGCGGGCGCGCTGGGGCGTTCCTGCAGACGCGGCGCTTCTCTGCTATTTCGGCTTTCTCAACGCCAGCAAAGGCGGCGAGATGCTGGTGGATGTGCTGGGCGAGCTGGTTGACCGGGGTCAGAACGCTCATCTGCTGATGATCGGCGGGCGGGTGGGGGCTTCGGACCCGACGAATTACGCCTATCTGCAAAAAGTGGAGGCCCGCATCGCCGCCCGCGGGCTCAGCGACCGCGTGCATTGGACCGATCACATTCCGGGCCAGCAGGTCTCCGCCGCGTTCCACATCTCGGATGTCTGCCTGCTGCCCTACCAGGATGGCGCATCCTATCGCCGGGGCAGCTTTATGGCGGCGCTGGAGCATGGCATGGCCATCATTACCACGCCGCCCGTCGTTCCCTATCCCGATCTCATCGACGGCGAAATCCTGCTCTTTGCCCCGCCCGATGAGGTGCGGGCCATGACCGACGCGGCGGAACGAGTTTTGCTGGACGGAGCGCTGAAACGGCGTTTGGGCCAAAACGCGCGGGCGCTCTCCCGCAAATTCACGTGGGAGGCCATCGCAGCGGCCTATCTTCGGGCCTACGATTCAGCGGGGGCCTGACGCAAGCATGATCCAACGCCTCCTTCGCCCCAGCATCTGGCTCATCCTGGCCATCTATCTGATTTTGGCCGTGGCGTATAGCCTCGCGTCCCCCATCTTCGAGACGCCCGACGAGATTCACCACGTTTATTTCGTCAAGTATCTGGCCGAGGCGCACACGCTGCCGGTGCTGGGGACTGAAACCGCGGCCGGGGAGCAGGCGCTGTATGGGCAGGAAGGCGGACAGCCGCCGCTTTACTACGCCATCGGCGCGGCCATCATCTCGGGCGTCAATACGGAAGGCCCTCCGCCTGAGCGCAATCCGCACGCCAGTATGGGCAATCCCTTACAGCCCGGCAACAAAAATCTCATCATCCACAGATCCGATGAGGCCTGGCCCTGGCATGGCCTGCCCCTGGCCGTGCATCTGCTGCGATTTTTCTCCATCCTGCTGGGTGCGGGCACGCTATTTTTCGTCTGGAAAATCGCCGAGGGCTTGTTTCCCCGTCAGGAATCGCTGGCGCTGGCCGCGACAGCGTTTGTGGCTTTCCTGCCCCAATTTCTTTTTATCTCCGCCGCAGTCAGCAATGACAACCTCATCATCTTCCTCAGCGCGTTCATCCTGTGGCTAATTCTATGGCTCTTTGGCCCCGATTTCCGACAAACGCCCGCCTGGGCCGAGGCCCTGCTGCTGGGCATGTTTCTGGGCTTCGCCGCACTCAGCAAGCTCAGCGGCCTCTATTTGTGGATGATCGCGGGCGGAGTCTATCTCGTGCATACGCTCATCCACCGGGATTGGCAGGAGATGTTGCCCTCGGCGCTGCTCACAGGATTGGCGGCAGTGTCCATCGCCTTTCCCTGGTATTGGCGCAACTGGCAGCTCTATGGCGATCCCGCGGCGCTGACGCCTTTTCTGGCCATTGTCGGCGCACGGCCAACGCCCATCCACCCCCGCACTGAATTCCAGGGGCTGCGCATCAGCCTGCTGGGCCTGTTCGGCTGGTTCAATATCCCCCTGCCCGAGAAAATCTACAAAATCTGGGACGCTTTTCTGGTCATCAGCCTCCTGGGCTTTTTGCAGGGCGTATGGCGGCGGCGCTTTCATCTGCGCCCGCTGCGACGCTACGCGTTTCTGATCACGCTGGCCCTGTGGCTGGGCGTCATCCTCATCGCCCTCATCCGCTGGATAAGCCTGACGCCGGGGACGCAGGGACGTCTGCTCTTCCCCGCCATCACCAGCCTGGGGATTTTGCTGATGCTGGGATGGCGGGAATGGCTGCCGAATCGGGCCTGGTGGCTGGGCGTTCCTCCCGTTTTACTGCTGGCCGTCTCGATCTACGGCGTAGCCTGGACGATTCCCGCCGCCTATCACCCGCCGCAAACCATCTCCCCCGACGCCGTGCCCGCCGAAGCGCGCATCGACCCCATCATCTTCGATGGCCGCATCATGCTGACAGGCGTGCAGGTGCAGCCGCAAACAGTGCATCCGGGCGAGAGCTTCGAGATCACTCTCTACTGGCAGCGGGTGGACGTCGTCCCCTATGACGCCAGCCTCTACATTCACGTGCTGGGACGAGATTTCACTGCGGTGGCGCAGGTGAACAGCTACCCCGGCGGTGGAACGGCCCCCACCAGCGCCTGGCCGCCCGATGAAGTGCTGGTGGATCGCTATCGCCTCTCCCTGCCCGGCGGCGTCGCTGTTCCCACCAGGCTGATAGTGGATGTGGGGATGTATGACTTCGAGACGAAGACGCCCTACGCCCCGGCGCTGGCCTCGGGCGAGAAACCTTCCCTGGGCGTGGCTGCATTGCGGGCGATCCCGGCCGCGACGTCCGCTTACGACATCGCTCATCCCACCGATTTCCGGTCCGATGCTCTCCTGCGCCTGGCCGGTTATGACCTGCCCGGCGACGCCTTTCGTCCCGGCCAGACGCTGCCCCTGACCCTCTATTGGCAGGGCCTGGCTCCCATAAGCGAAGACTATCAGGTTTTCGTGCATCTGGTGGATGAAAATGGCGCTCAGACTGCGGGCTTCGACAAATCCCCCCTGGATGGCTGGTGGCCCACCAGCGCCTGGGAGCCGGGGCAGATTTTCAATGACGCCTATCCCCTGGCGCTCCCGGAAAACCTGCCGCCCGGGAGATATGAGTTGCGCGCGGGCCTGTATCGCCTGAGCGA
>WGCR01000211.1 GCA_015493675.1 Anaerolineae bacterium | reverse complement strand
CATCTGCGTGATGTACACCACCGCCGACCTGCGCAACCGCGACTATCTGGTTGTCATCCCCGCCAATGTGGTCACCAGCTTCGACCCAAAGGCCCACGCCTTCGCCCTCAAGCATATGGAGAAAATCCTGGGCGTGACCGTGGTCCCCGATTACGAAACCTGGCTCCGCACCCAACAGAAGGAAGGTGCTCCCCATGACTGAGTTCACCGACGATCGTTTCGCTCCCAGCCAGGCCACCCTGTCGGGCGACAATGCAGATGTCTATTTCCTGCGCACCAAACACATCCTCGAGGCCGAGGGCGTCAACCCGCGGGTGTCGATGGAGGTCTTCACCCGTAAATCGGCTGTGCTGGCCGGTATGAACGAGGTACTGGCCCTGCTGGCCCGTGTCCTGCCCGACGACGCCGAGGTCTGGGCGCTGGAAGAGGGCGCCCACATCGAACCGCGGGAGATCGTGCTGCGCATCACCGGCCCCTACCAGACCTTCGCCATCTACGAAACCGCCTACCTGGGCATCCTGGCCCACGAAACCGGCTGGGCCACCGCGGCCCGGGCCTGCGTCGACGCGGCAGACCCCATCCCCGTGCTCAGCTTTGGCGCCCGGCATGTGCACCCCGACGTCTCCGCCCGTATGGAATATGCGGCCATGGTGGGCGGCTGTTCGGGCTGCGCCACGCCCGCTGGTGCGCGACTGGCGGGCGTCCAGCCATCGGGCACCAGCCCCCATGCGCTCATCCTCAGCTTGGGCGACACCGTGCGCGCGGTCGAGGCATTCGATCGCCACATCGATCCTGCAGTCAAGCGCATTGCGCTGGTGGACACCTTCAAGGACGAGGCGGAAGAGAGTCTGCGAGTAGCGCGGGCGTTGGGAGACAAGCTGTGGGGCGTGCGTCTGGATACGCCTTCGGAGCGAGGCCGGGTCACGCCCGAGCTGGTGAAGGAGGTTCGGGCGCGGCTCGACCTGGAAGGCTTCAACCACGTCAAAATCTTCGTCAGCGGCGGCGTCGACCCCGAACGCATCCGCATCTTCAAGGAAGCCAACGCCCCGGTGGATGGCTTTGGCATCGGCAGCGCCATCTCGGGAGCGCCGCCCATCGATTTCACCGCCGACATCAAGGAAATCAATGGACGCCCCGTGGCCAAACGCGGGCGCATCCCCGGCATCACCCCCAATCCCCGGCTGAAACGCGTTATCCCCGCCGGCTAAAAGAAAAACGCCCGGGGAGGGAATTCTCCGGGCGTTTTTGTTATGCGTTTTCAGCAACAGACTCTTCGTCCTTACTTTCAGCCAATATCCGCTCGACGACGCTACGATAAATAGGAACGGCAGGGTTGTCCGGATCATATTCGATGAGCGGGCGTTGGGCTGCGGCGGCCTCGGCAAAGCGGGCGTTTTTGGGAATAGGCGGTTCGAACACGTAGTCGCCGAAAATGCGCTTGGCCTCGGCGTAAACCTCCCGGCTGTGCAGCGACCTGGGATCGTACATGCTGATGATCACGCCCAGGATTTTCAGGGATGGATTGGTCTCGCAGCGCACCTGGCGGATCATATCCACCAGCATCCCCATTCCTCGCAGCGCCAGATATTCGCACACCAGCGGGATCAGCACCTCATTGGCTGCGGTCAGAGCATTCACAGTCAGCACGCCCAGGCTGGGGCCATTGTCGATGAGGATCAGGTCATATTCATGCCTGATAGGGAAAAGGGACTCTTGCAGGAGATACTCCCTCCCGATCTGCTGGGCCAGTTCTACGTCGGAACGCACCAGGGATTTATTGGCGGGCAGGATGTCGAGGTTCGGGCGAACATCTTTAATAATCGCCTTTTCCGGGTCTAATTCTTTGGCCAGGAGTAAGTGATAGATGGATTTTTCCAAACGGTGCGGGTCCAATCCCAACGATGCGGTTAGCGCCGCTTGTGGATCCATATCCACCAAAAGCGTTTTACGCCCCATGTTTGCGGCGATTGCCCCGACATTGAATACGGTTGTCGTCTTGCCTACGCCGCCTTTCTGATTTGCAACAGCAACTATTCGAGCCATGAGATGACTATCCTTGTGATTATGGGGGAGAGGATAGGGGGGATATTTAGGGAGTGTGAGTTTGGCGACTCTCATACTCTCAGGAAGTATAGCATATTCCTAAAACTTCGTCACCTTATACAAAATACGCCTACGGGCCTTCATTTTTCAGGGGGAAATGTATGCAAGCAACAGTAACAGCCAACTATTATACCAAAATTCAAAACTTTACCAAAAAAGGGGTTGTCAAACCGCTGTTTTTCTGCTACAATATGTTAAGTTTCGCACACTTTCTCGCCGAGAGTTTCACATGAAACATTCTCTTCTTTCTGTTTGCGAAAAAGCGGAACCACAATCTTCAAGTATAACCATTCGAGGTTCTATTGTCTCAAAGAACGCGCCAGCTAAAAATCATCAGTTACGAAGGGAGTTTGTACAAGACGGATTTTTGGGAAGGGCAGGGAAGAGAATTTGAAGATTTGACAGAGCGCAATGCACTCCGGCGCCTGTTGCCTCCCTCAGGCGGCACAATCATGGAAATCGGCGCAGGTTTTGGCAGGCTTGCAGATCTATATGGTGGCTATGATCGAGTCATTCTTCTGGATTACTCCCTATCCCTTCTTTCCGAAGCAAAGAAAACATTTGGCAAAAATGCTAAATACCAATTCGTCGCAGCCAATGTTTATCATCTTCCCTTTGTTGATAATCTGATAGATACTGTTGTTATGATTCGCGTGGCGCATCATCTGGAATCAGTGCCTGTAGCATTGTCTGAGGTTTTCAGGGTGCTGCAAGGAGAAAGCTCATTTATTCTTGAGTTTGCCAACAAGCGAAATATCAAGGCTGTTACGCGTTATTTTTTCAGGAAACAATCCTGGAGCCCTTTTAAAAAGGAGCCTTATGAGTTTGTTCCTCTCAATTTTGATTTTCATCCTCAATGGATGGAGCAAGCCATTCGGCGAGCAGGATTT
>WGCR01000210.1 GCA_015493675.1 Anaerolineae bacterium | reverse complement strand
GGCTCGGAGATGTGTATAAGAGACAGATTCGTGTGAATTCGTGTCGGAATTCAAAAAACGCCAGTGTCCAGCTGATAATAATTTTTGCGGCAATGTCCGTAAAACCAAAAATCTTTGATTCCCAAAGGAGGGAACATTGAAGCTTCACGAATATCAAGCAAAACGGATTTTCGGCCAATACGGCGTACCAGTGCCGGAAGGCGAAGTGGCGACAACCCCCGAGGAGGCGCGTGAGATCGCCCAGCGCATCGGCGGGCCGGTTGTTGTGAAAGCGCAGGTGCTCGTGGGCGGTCGCGGCAAGGCGGGCGGCGTCAAGCTGGCCAAAACGCCGGAGGAAGCCGAGGAAAAGGCCCGGCAGATCCTGGGGATGGATATCAAAGGCCTGACGGTGAAGAAGGTGCTCATCGATCCGGCAGCCGACATCCAGGACGAAATCTATCTGGGCATGATCATCGACCGGGCGCGGCAGCGCGTGGTGATGATGGCCTCGGCCGAGGGCGGCGTCGAGATCGAAGAGGTGGCCGCCACCAACCCTGACGCAATCAAGAAGGTGGCAGTCGATCCTTTCCTGGGCATGAAGGGCTATCAGGCCATTGGCATGGCCTCGGCCCTGGGGCTGGACAAGAGCCAGTTCCGGCCTTTCACCAAGATCGCCACGGGCCTGTACAATGCGTTCATCGGCTCCGACGCGGAGCTGGCGGAGATCAATCCGCTGGTGGTGCAGGGCGATGGCAGCCTGCTGGCCGTGGACGGCAAGATGGTGGTGGATGACAACGGTCTCTTCCGTCATCCCGACCTGGCCGAAAAGCGCGATCTGGACGAGGAAGACCCCTATGAAACAAAAGCTCGGGAAGCCGATCTCAGCTACATCAAGCTGGACGGCGAGATTGGGTGCATGGTGAATGGCGCCGGTCTGGCCATGGCCACCATGGACATCGTCAAATTCTATGGCGGCTCTCCGGCCAATTTCCTGGATATCGGCGGCGGCGCGGATGCCGAGAAGGTGGCGACTGCGCTGGAGATCATCCTCAGCGATCCCCACGTGAAGGCCGTGCTGGTCAACATCTTCGGCGGCATCACCCGTTGCGACGAAGTGGCCAAGGGCCTGCTCAAAGCCATCGATGAGGTCAAACCCGATGTGCCCTTCGTGATTCGTCTGGTGGGAACCAATGAGGAAGAAGGCCGGGCGCTGATGGCCGAAGCCAATTTCCCCACCGCCCGCACTCTGGCCGAAGCCGCACAAATGGCCGTGGCCGCTGCCAAAGGAGAGCTCTAATCATGAGTATTTTAGTCAATAAAGACACCCGACTGATCGTACAAGGCCTCACCGGCCGCGAAGGCAGTTTTCACGCCTCGCAGATGCTGGACTATGGCACCAACATCGTAGCGGGCGTGACTCCCGGCAAGGGCGGCCAGGAACATCTGGGCGCGCCCGTTTTCAACACCGTTCGCGAAGCGAAAGCCGCCACCGACGCCAACGCCTCCATCATCTACGTGCCCGCCCGCTTTGCCGGCGACGCCATTCTGGAAGCCACGGATGCGGGCATCGAGCTGGTGGTTTGCATCACCGAGGGCAACCCGGTGCTGGATATGATTACGGTCAAAGCCTATGTGGACCAGCATCCCACCCGCCTGATTGGCCCCAACTGCCCCGGACTCATCTCGCCGGGCCAGGCCAAAGTGGGCATCATGCCCGGCAACATCCACATCCCCGGGCCGGTGGGCGTGGTCTCCCGCTCCGGCACGCTGACTTACGAAGCGGTCTTCGCCCTGAGCAACAAGGGCATCGGCCAGAGCACTGTGGTGGGCATCGGCGGCGATCCCATCATCGGCACCAAATTCGTCGATGTACTGAAGCTGTTCCAGGATGACCCCGACACCGAGGCTATCGTCATGATCGGCGAGATCGGCGGCACGGATGAAGAAATGGCTGCGGAATTCATCAAAGAATACGTGACCAAACCGGTGGTCGGCTTCATCGCCGGGCAGACCGCGCCTCCGGGCAAGCGCATGGGCCATGCCGGCGCCATCATCAGCGGCGGCAAAGGCACCGCGGCCGAGAAGATCAAGGCGCTGGAGGCTGTGGGCGTGCCTGTAGCCAAACACCCGGAGCAGATCGCCGAGCTCATCGCCGCGCGGCTGTAGTCTCACACAAAGCCGCAAGACGCTAAAAGAGAAAGAACGGACGGTTTCCGGTTGCGGAGGCCGTCCTTTTTTATGGATAATGGTGTCATGCTGAGGGGTGACAACGACGAAGCATCTCCTCGGTTATCGACCACGAGATTCCCTTCGGTAGGCTCAGGGCAGGCTTTCAGTCGCATCGCTCCTTCAGAATGACACGCATAGGACGATTTACGGAACAAATGCCATGAGCGGCTGCGCGCCGATGAGGAATGAAAATGGACAGCGCCAGGTGCGACGCACTTGCGACCGGCGTTGGCCCGACGTCCCGCCAGGTCCACTCCAGAACATGATGCGACGCGGCCACAGCTTGTGGCAAGTGCGTTGCACCTTGACTGATGCCCGCAGATTTTCGCAGATTATCCTGATTTTATCTGTTTTTATCTGCGTAGATCAGCTTTTTCTGCGTCATCTGCGTTCTATTGTAGGAACAGCCATGAGAAAATTGGCCATCTTCCTCACCGCCATTTTGGCGGCATTTCTTCTGCCCTACTGGCTGGGATTGCAATTTCCCGCCATCCGGCGCGACTACTTCCGGATGGTTTACGCGGGCGTCATGCTCATTGCCGTGACGGGCGTCATCCTGCTGTGGGGAGATGAAAACAGAGAGGGGGCATCCAGAACTCCTACTCTGATCAAACTGGCCCTCTACACCGGGGCGTTATTACTCATTCATCCCCTGCGCCCCTTCGCTCTCAGCTTTTATCCTCTGG
>WGCR01000209.1 GCA_015493675.1 Anaerolineae bacterium | reverse complement strand
GTTGGGGCGCAATGGCCCGATCGTGCGATTTCTGCACTTGGAATTGCTCTTCACCTGGCCCGCGGCCATCATTGCGGCGGTGGCGGTCGGCTTGCCGCTAATGGTGCTGACGGCGCGCAGCGCTATCTACGACATCGATCCGGAGATCGAGAACGCGGCGCGGCTCAGCGGCGCGTCCGAATGGCAACTCCTGAGGTTCATCACCCTGCCGATGGCCCGACGCGGCATTCTCGCCGGGCTGGTGCTGGCTTCGGCCCGGGCGTTGGGCGAATTTGGAGCCACCCTGATGATCGCCGGCAACATCCCCGGCCGCACGCAAACGATGTCGATGGCCATCTACGACGCCGTGCAGAATCGCCAGTACGATCAGGCCAACCTGATGGTGCTGGTGATGACCTCGGTGGCCTTTGCCGGATTGTGGCTGGCGATGCGTTGGGGCTATGGCCAGCGTCGCACCGAAGCCCGCAAGCGTTCCCAGACCGGGCCTCGCCTTCAGGTCAAACGTCTCTTCTCCGCCAATAAAGCGGGCAAAGTCATCGCCAACCGATCGGGCAAAACGTCACCGGTTTCTTCAACCTGATCTGGCAAAGCCAGAACCAAATAGGCTGATTTCACGCAAAGCCGCCAAGGCGCTAAGTTTTTCTTTGCCTCTTTTTCCCTTTGCGGCTCTGCGTCTTTGCGTGAGATATTTTCTGGTACAGTCAGTAAGCTTGTTATTGATAGGATACCAACCCGCATCAACCAGCCAATACGCTCATCTGAGGCGTTTGCTCTATGTCACACACATCTCATCAACCTGACACCACTAACATCCCGCCCGTGGTTTCCATCATCGCCAAATCGGGCACGGGCAAGACGACCTTCATCGAAAGACTGATTCCAGAGCTGCGTCGTCACGATCTGCGGGTGGGCGTGCTCAAACATCACAGCCATCCCACCCCCTTCGACATCCCGGGCAAGGACACCTATCGTATGGCTCAGGCCGGAGCCGAGGTGGTGGTGGGGGCCAGCGCCGTGCAAACCGCGGTGTTCATTCAGCAATCAGGCTCTGACGACCTGGACGCCACCATCGCCCGCTTCCTGGCCGATATGGACATCGTCCTCACCGAGGGGTACAAACGGGGAGATTATCCCAAAATCGAAGTGCATCGGGCCGCACGCAGCTCGGAACTGCTATGCACGCCCGATGAACTCCTGTTGCTCGTCAGCGATGAGCCGATGGACCTGCCCGTCCCGCAATTTGGTCTCGATGACGCGGCGGGCGTGGCGGCGTGGTTGGTTGCGTGGTTGAATCGCCGCGAAAGTGCATTGCAGGCTCAATAGACCGGGATTGCGGGATCGACTTCCTCAGCCCAGGCAGCGAGGCCGCCTGCCAAACTGTAAACCTGCTGGAAGCCTCGCGCCGCCAGCATCTCGCTGACTTCTGCTGACCGTTTGCCACGCCGACAAAAGACGAGAATATCGCGATCTTGCGGCAGCTCGCTGGCGATGGCGTCTATCTCCTCCGGCTGCACCATGCGGTCGGTCATCTCCAGCCAAACGATGTCGGCTTCGTGCGGCTCGCGCGCATCGAGCACGTAAGGCCGCCAGCCTGCATCCAGCCGGGCTTTGGCCTCGCTGGCGCGGATGCGCTGGAACGCCTCGGGCGGGCGTGAAGCGTTGCCTGCGGGAAAACCGCAGAATTGCTGGTAATCGATGAGCTCGGTGATGGGTTGGGCGTCGGGACGACGACGTAGTTTGAGCTCGCGAAAACGCATCGTGAGCGCATCGTAGAGCAACAATCGGCCCGAGAGGGTTTTGCCCAGTCCCAGGATGATTTTCAGGGTCTCGGTGGCCTGAATCAGCCCGATGAGGCCGGGCAATACGCCCAGAATGCCGCCTTCGGCGCAGCTTGGAACCAGGCCCGGCGGGGGCGGCTCGGGATAGAGATCGCGGTAGGTGGGGCCGCCCTGGTAGTTGAACACTGACGCCTGTCCCTCAAACTGGGAGACCGAGCCATAGACGTTTGGCTTGTCCAGAAGCTCGCAGGCGTCGGAGACCAGATAGCGGGTAGGGAAATTATCGGTGCCGTCGACGATGACGTCGTAGGGGCGCAGGATATCCAAAGCGTTGGCGGAGGAGAGGGGTTCTTCGTACACGTCCACCTGAAC
>WGCR01000208.1 GCA_015493675.1 Anaerolineae bacterium | reverse complement strand
GTCAAGAATCCCTACATTGTATTCCAGGCTCTGGCCCGGTTTGGCCCCCGGCGCATCGTCGTCGGCATCGACGCCCGCGACGGCATGGTCGCCACGCACGGCTGGCTCGCCACCAGCGATGTGCGGGCAGTCGATCTCGCCCGGGCCATGCAGCAGGCGGGCGTGCAGCAGGTGGTCTACACCGACATCAGCCGCGACGGCATGCTCTCGGGCGTCAATGTAGACGCCAGCGTTGCCCTGGCCCGGGCCAGCGGCCTGAAGGTCATCGCCTCCGGCGGCGTTGGCAGCCTCGCTGACATCCGGGCGCTGGCCGCACACGAGGCCGACGGCATCGTCGGCGTTATCGTGGGACAAGCCCTCTACACGGGCCAATTCAGCCTGAACGCAGCCCTGACCATCGCAGAACAGACGTCATGAGCGGCTGCACGCCGATGAGGAATGAAAATGAGGACACGGATTTCCACGGCCTTCGGTCACAGATTTTCACGATTTATCAGCGTTCATCCGCGTTCATCTGCGTCCTATTTACGGAACAGACGCTAGCAACCCAATCCCGCATGAACCTCGCCTTCCGCCCCATCCGTCCCGAAGAGATCACCGAGGCCAGCGCCTTGGTGGACGCCGCGTATGCGCCTCAGGTGTGGTCGTTGTATGGCGCCACCCGACGCGGCCGCTGGCATCATTACGACGAGGCGAAGATAGAAAGTTACATCAGCAGAGAGGCGGAAGGCGTGCGCGTGGGCCTGTGGAAAAACAAACTCATCACCCTCAATATCTGTCGCAGCTACGGCAATCTGGGCTGGTTTCACACCCTGGCTGTGCATCCCAAATTCCAAAAACGGGGATTGGGGCGACAGGCCGTAGCGGACGCCGAAACCTACCTGGGCGAACGCGGCGTCACTACCGTGGGGTTGATGACCTGGCCCACGGCTATTGGCAATCTGGCCTTTTATCTGCACCAGGGATACCGGCTGGACGGGATATCGGTCTATGCTTATCGCGATACGACGACGCCCATCATTGACGGCGTATCGCCCTTTTACACGCATCTTTACAGCTCGGTCCCGCCCCAGGATGAAAACAGGGTGCAGAATGCCATCCGCGCCCTGTGCCAGAGCATAGCGGTGGGGCTGGATTACAGCGCCTGGGTGCGCTGGGCCCGACAGCAATCCTTTGCCGAAACGCTGCTGCTGTGGCGAAACGGCCAATTGCAGGCCCTGGCCATCGCCTATTTTCTCCCCACTGCCGACTGGGCCGAAGGAAAACTACTGCTCATCCACCCTACACTCACGACGAATGACAAACTGTGGGTTCTGGAGCATCTGCGTCTGTGGGCGCGCTCCCGGCAGCGCAGTCCCGTCGGATTCTCCGTGGATATTACCACTGACTTTGTGAAGACGGCGCTTCTGCCCCATGATTTCCGCCTTTTCGCCGAATCCATGGTCAACATGGTAAAAGGCGATGATTTACCCGATCCAGCCGGTCATTTTGTGCGGTTTGGCGGTTGAATCTCATGGCGGATAGTCTATTCGCTACGCGAAATCACAGCTCACACGCAACTATACAGGCATTCCACACAACGCTTTGCTACGAAGGCTCGAAGCCTTTCGAAGATTCGTGGTTTTTGCCTGCTATGAAAGAGTAGGTGTATCGTTACGCTCATGTTAGCCAAACGCATTATCCCCTGCCTGGACGTCAAAGATGGCCGCGTGGTCAAAGGCGTCAACTTCGTCGAGTTGCGCGACGCCGGCGACCCGGTGGCGCAGGCCATGGTGTATGACGCCCAGGGCGCGGACGAACTGGTCTTCCTGGACATCACCGCCACCCACGAACGCCGCAACATCATGCTGGATGTGGTGCGGGCCGTGGCGGACCAGGTGTTCATCCCCTTCACCGTGGGCGGGGGGCTGCGCACGGTGGACGACATGTACGAGATGCTGGCCGCGGGCGCAGACAAGGTCAGCATCAACTCGGCCGCCGTGAAAAACCCCGACCTCATCAGCCAGGGCGCAGCGCTTTTTGGCAATCAGTGCATGGTCGTGGCCATCGACGCCAGACAACGAGGTCCGCAGCGCTGGGAGGTGGTGGTGCATGGCGGGCGCAAGCCCACCGGCCTGGATGTCGTCGAATGGGCGAGGGAGGTCGTGGCCCGGGGCGCGGGCGAAATTCTGCTCACCAGCATGGACCGGGACGGCGCGCAGAACGGCTACGACATCCCCCTGCTGCAGGCCGTCACCTCGGCGGTGAATGTGCCGGTCATCGCCAGCGGCGGCGCGGGCAAACCGGAGCATTTTCTGCAAGCCCTGACCACGGGCGGCGCGGACGCGGCCCTGGCCGCCAGCCTCTTCCACTTCAACCAGCTCAGCATTCCCGAGCTCAAAGCCTATCTCCTGGCCGCGGGCCTGCCCATCCGCCCCATCTGATGACCATGCCAACGCTTCGTCTCGTCAACTGGAATGTGGAATGGGCGACGCTTCGCTCCCGGCGAGGAAAAATTTTGCGCCAAACCATCGAGGCTCTGCACCCGGACATCATCTGCATCACCGAGGGCCACACCGATTTCCCGCCCGATTTTGGCCATCTGATCATCTCCGAGGCGGATTACGGCTATCCCCTCAAAGCGGGGCGCAGAAAAGTGCTGTTGTGGAGCAAGCGCCCCTGGCGGCGGCCAACCGTGGCCGAGGAGGCAAAGATGCCGCCCGGGCGCTATGTGGAAGGGGTGACAGCAACGCCGTTAGGGGATATGCGCGTTGCGGGCATGTGCATTCCCTGGCGACACGCCCATGTCAGCACAGGACGCCGCAATCGGGCGGTTTGGGAAGATCACCTGCGCTATCTGGCGGGATTGAAGGCGCACATTCCCCTGCTCACGGATCTGCCTCTGATCCTCACCGGCGATTTCAACCAACGCATTCCGCCCGCCCGGATTCCTGCACGCGTCTCGCAAGAATTGCTCTCCCTCATCGAGACGAATTTCCTGACGGTCGCTACATCCGGCCCCATTCCAGGGACAAACCATCCCACAGTCGATCACATTGTTCTGAGCAGCGATCTATCGGCGGCGAGAGTTTGGGCGTTGCCCGCCACCACGCCCGATGGCCGCCATCTCAGCGATCACGAAGGCGTCGCTGCGGACATCGGCACGAACCTTCCCCGGAGTGAAACATGAGCCAATGTCGCCATTGCGGCGCGTATGTGTCGCCGCGAGACAAGGTTTGCTCCTATTGCGGCGCGCCCAATCCCCATTATCAACCGCCGGAAAAGGACGTCAATCGGCTGCTGCAACAAGGTTTGGACGCCTTTCGGCAGGAACGCTATGCTGCGGCCGCAGAAAGCTACCAGCAGGCGGCGGCGCTAGACCCCGACGTCTTCAACAGCTATTTCTATCTAGCCGCCAGCCTGAATGCGCTGGGTCGGGAGCAGGAAGCCATTGACGCCATGCGCAAGGCCCGCCAGATTCGCCCCGGCAGCGCCGCGGTGGCGTATAATTTGGGCGTGATGTACAAGGGCATGGGCCGGGCCCGCGAAGCCCGCGAGCATCTGGAAAGCGCCCTGCAACTGACCGAGACCGATCCCGCGCTCGATGACAACAAGCGCATGAAACAGATCATCAAACAAAAGCTCAAAACCCTGCCATAATCACCCACGACCTCTCAACACTCTCCTTATCTCATCATGGACACATTGCCTCAAAACCCCGACATCCTCATCATTGGCGGCGGCATCATGGGCGCCAGCGCCGCCTATCATCTGGCCCGGCGCCAGGCCGGTCGCATCCTGCTGCTGGAAAAAGACCCGTTTCTGGGCCAGGGAGCCACCGGCAAATGTGCGGGCGGCATCCGCCACCAGTTCTCCACCGAGGTCAACATCCGCCTCTCCACCCTCAGCATCCAGATGATGGAGCGCTTCCCCGAGGAGATGGAGCAGGACATCGACCTGCGTTTCGTGGGCTACCTCTTCCTCCTCAGTTCAGAAGAACAGATGGCTGATTTCCGGAAGAATGTGGCCTTGCAGCACAGCCTGGGCATCGAGACCGAAATTCTGGATCGAGATGAAATCGCCCGCCGCGCCCCCCTCATCAATCTCGATGCCGATCCTGTCATCATCGGCGGCACGAATTATCATCGGGATGGCCTGGCCGATCCCAATTCGATAGTCCAAGGCTATGCGAAACAGGCCCGACGTCTGGGCGTGGACATCCGCACCGACACGCCCGTGCGCCGCATCCGGCGCCAGGGCGACCGCATCATCGGCGTGGAGACCGCGGACGGCCAGCGCATCGAAGCGGGCGTCACCCTGCTGACCGCGGGCCCGTGGTCGGGCAAGCTAGCAGCCACCGCCGACTTCGATCTGCCTGTCGCGCCGGTGCGCCGTCAGATCGTGGTCACCCGGCCCCTGGGCATCCCCCGCGACATGCCTTTCCTCATCGATTTCGCCCAGAGCCTCTACTTCCACTACGAGAGCGGCGGCATCCTCACCGGCATGTCCAACCAACATGAAACGCCGGGCGAAAAACTGGATGTCGATCAGGACTGGACCCTCACCCATCTCGAAAAGGCCATCGAACGCTTCCCCCTGCTGGAGCAAGCGCAATTGCTGACGCAATGGGCCGGGCTATACGAAGTCACCCCCGACCACCAGGCCATCATCGGCAAACTGCCGCTGGAGAATTTCTACACCTGCACTGGCTTCAGCGGCCACGGCTTCATGCACGGGCCTGTGTGCGGATTGCTGATGGCCGAGGAGATTCTGGATGGCCGGGCGCACACGGTGAACATCGACGATCTGCGCTACGAGCGTTTCTCCAACCAGGAGCTTCACCCGGAAAAGAACGTCGTTTGAATCGTCTGCGCTGGCTACTGCTGACCATCCTGCTACTGGTTCCGAGCGTCCTGCTGGGCCGGATGCAGGTCACGCGGGCGCAGGATGGGGCAGGTGATTACCATCTCTTCCTGCCCCTGACCTTTCCTGCGCCCGCATCATGCGCGGCCACGGGCGCGACCTACGTCGGCCTGACGGTGAATCCTCCCCCCACCGACAGGCCCGCGGCCCAACACGCCGACCTGAATCTGGCGCTGCGCGGGTACAGGCCTGTCGCGGGCGTGGCCGATTACATCTGGATCGGCGGACCTACCGACGACAAGGCGCCCCAGCTCACCACGCTTTTCCAGCCCCCGCGGCGTCCCGGCATCATAGGGCTATGGCAGGTGTATGGCTGGAATTGGGAGCAAAATCACCGCGGCGATCCCATCACCACGCCCGCTGTGACGCTGATGGGACTGGACGCGGCCGCGGGCGAGGCGCTGCATCTGCCCGCATCGGGCTATGACATGGGGCAGGGCTATCAGGCGCTGGTGCTGTACGCAGAGCCTCATCGCATCACCCTGAAATACACCCGGGAGGACAATGTAATTTGGGGCTACGCGCTGCATCTGGAAAATATCTGCGTGGACCCCAATCTACTGGCGCTGTACCGGTCGATGGACGCGCAGGGGCGGAGCCGGCTGCCGGCGCTAACGCCGAACCAGCCTTTTGCCCGCACCCTGTCCACGCCGCCCGGCATCGCCATTCGCGACAATGGCAGTTTCATGGATCCCCGCTCGCGCAAGGATTGGTGGCGGTAGTCTGTGAGCAGTAAGTCAGTGAGCAATAAATGATGGCTCCACTGCAAAAAGGTCATTTCACCACGGAGACACGGAAGACACGGAGAAAATAGTAGGAATTCACAGAGAGATCCCTCTCAAACCCGCGCTTTTCTTCCTCCGTGCACTCTGTGCCTCCGTGTTGAAGGTTTTTTCAGTACAGCCAACGATGGGCTTCTACTGTCGCCACTCACGCCGCAGGACGCTCATAAACAGCATATCATGCCAACGCCCGTGCCGCCAGATCGCCTCTCGAAATCGCCCTTCGTGCACGAAGCCCACTTTTTCGTAGGCGTGGATGGCGCGGGCGTTTTCTGCGAAGACTCGCAGGTGGATGCGATGGAAGTTGAGATGATCGAAGCCGTAATCCAGCATCACGCGCAGCGTATCCTGGCCCAGACCTTTATCCCACACGCTTTTATCGCCGATGAACAGCCCGATCTCGGCCGATTGGTTGCGATGATCGATGTTGAGGAAGCCGCAGCCGCCCACATGCCGACCGTCGTATTCGATGGCAAAGTTGATGACGTCCTTGGCCAGACTCATACTCTCGAACCACGACTCTTCCTTGACCATGTTGTAGGGCAGATAGGAGCCAAAGTAGGCCAGCACGTCGGGGTCATTCACCCATTGGATGTAATTGGGCAGGTCTTCTCGTTCGACAGGGCGCAAGCGCACCAGTTTTCCTAGTAGCATTCGATCACCTCGTGGTAGGGCGTTAGTCGTTGCGGCGGAAATGCAAGCCTGCGGACGACTTCTGTGGCTTTCGGTCGGCCATTTTACAGATTCGCCCGCATTTTACACCGCCCGCATCACGCACGCAACCGCCCGTCGAACCGGGCTTACGCGGCCGCGCCCGCCAGCAGCCCGAGCAGGGGCAGCGCCATCACAAGCGCGAACGCAATCCCCATCACCCAGTTGAGCCATCTTTTCTCCGGATGATTGATCCAGTAGAACAGAAGCAGCGACAGGAACAACGATTGGAGGAGAAGCTCCGGCAAACTTCTCAGATGAACCGAGAGCGGGAACACTGTGTAGATCATCCCCTCCACCGAGCCGGGCGCGGGCCCGAAGACCCCGATAATCCCCACCACCACCAGCACGAGCCACATGACCAGCCAACCGTTCTTTCTTTCGAAGAATGGCTCCCGCAACAGATAAAAGACAATCCCGAACAGAAGTCCCCTGACAGGCTGGAACAGCGGGCCCGCCATCACCCACGGATCGCTTGTTGGCCGCATGATGAGGCTGAGGCTGGATTCAGCGAAAAAGCGCGCGTAGTCGAGAAGCAATGACGCCAACAGCCCCATGATGAAATACGTGACGGTATGGGTCACGAGCGTTTTGACGGTGACGCCGAGAAGCGTTGGGCGTGTTCGATTCATCATACATCTCCTTTCGGCAGATTCTCATTCCGCCTGGGCGGGCAGGAAAAGCCGCCCGCAGACTTTTACAATTGCACCGACGTTTCAGTATAGCCTAATCTGGCGGATTTTGCACGCCCTTGCCATATCCTTCTCATTTTTATGCGACCATCGCTGCAAAATCCGACTGCATAAATATCTGGCATAGATAACGATTCCCAGAAGGCGAATCCAATCGATGCGTCAAAAGACTGCAAAAGCAATGTCATCATATTCCCATGCGTGGAAAATACAATCTGGCTTTGCCCGGGCGCTGCCCTTGCCCGATTCAGCACAGCCATCCCCCGCTCTTGTGCTGCAAGATTCGTTTCTCCGTCCGGATGTGAAAACATTGGGTCATCCCAGGTCTTTTTTACTGCGGCGATAAATTCTCCTGGCGGTGTTCGCCCTAAAGCCCGCTCTCGCAAATCGTGTTCTATCTTGATTTCCAAACCCAATGTGTGCGCCAGCGGCTCCACCGTTTCGTACGCCCGCCGATATGAACTGGCATAAATCGCATCGATTGGGAACCGTTCTAAAATATGGCCAACCGCTTTGGCGTCCTCGCTCCCTCGTTTCGATAGCGGGCGATTTTCATCCGGCATCCAATCCGCATGGGCGTGTCGTACAAGATAGATGGTCGTACACTCCGCTGTCATCCTTCATACTCCCAACTTCACAATTTCCGCGCCGCTTACCAGCCGCCGAAGGCGGGTTGGCTTAACGCGGGGTTAGGTAGCATTCGATATCACCTTGACCACATCCGTTCTTGCCTGGTCTAAATACCAGTTAGAAATCTGCGACGCATCTATTTGCGCTCGCAACATTGCAACATCTGCGGACATCGTCTCTGCAACTATTGTCCCGTCTGGAGCAACAATCATCGTTGGACATTTTTGTTGTTCGTGGGCATTATTCGCAGATATTACAAAACGTTGATTCTCAGCAGCCCGGCTCACCAAATGGCTTCGCCAAACTGACGCCTCGCGACTGTCTCCATCTATCGCATTGGTGAGATACACCAAGATTTCTGCTCCGGAACGGGCTAAATACTGCCATTGTTCGGGAAACCGGATTTCGCGGCAAAGTTGAACCCCTGCAACAATAGCAAACTCATCCATGTTGATTGTAAAAACCGGCAGTCGATCTCCCGCTCGAAAATATCCACGCTCATTCGTTGCTAAATTGATTTTACGATAGATAAACGGCGCCGCGTTGTGACTAAAATACAAACCAGCGTTATACCATTCACCACCTTCATACAAACATGACCCAAATATCAAGTGACTTTTACGCTTGCGCACTTCGTTCTGAAGTTCTTGAAAGGCTTCATCTATCTCATGATATGCCACACTATCGAGAAAAGCTGGATCACTATCGTATCCCGATACGGCCCCTTCTGGAAATACAACCAACTCGCTCGTTTTGCTTTCCGCAACAATCGACAACATCGTGTCCTGGTTCTCCCCAATGTCTAGCGAAATGGGGAACTGGACTACAACGACAGAAAGTGGCCGTGATTTTGCTCTCATCTATTTGCTCGTGTATCGTATCGAACTCTTGCCTGCGGGGAGTGGAGAAACGACGGAGGCAAGCACAACGCCCGGCCATCAGCCCGACGCCGGGCTCGCGACTCCCTGGCATTCTACCTCGCTGTCAGCAAATGCGCCAACACCAACCAGGCAAATACCCTTATTTTGAAACACGGCGAAATAATAACTCACCGTCAGCATAACGGATACGAAGCTGAGCGCCCTCAATCGTGTACGACTCGAATGTCGGCATAGCATTGGAAAAAGCATCTTCTATCTCATTAATCCCCGGCATTGAATCCGAACAGTCCACCAGGGTTGTTTTCACAAATGTAATTGTGATACGGTTGTCCTCAGCCCGGTAATGCCCGCCGACAGCGTTGCAGCCGCCTTGCAGGCTCAACTCGCCTCGATTGAATTCAACAAACAGCCGGGGTTGTCCAGGTATGCGAGGCAACCTCGCTTGGCTTTCAAAGGCTACCAACTCCCAACGTGCGCCATCCAGCGGGTCGGGCTTACTCGTTACCGGAGCAATGATAGTTGGAGTTGTCCCGGCGCCGCCCTCAAGCGCACTGTCAGGCAAGTTCGTGTTCGCACAACCCACTGTCAAACAGAGAAAGCCTGCGGCTATAACAAATAGCTGAAAGCCAACCAAAATGAAATGTGGTTCTCCGAGCTTTTGTGGGGTGTCACTCAGACACTCTGAGCTGTTGTAGGGAGATAGCCGCAAAAGACAATGCCCTCTAGTACTCAGTCAATCGTAGTTTGAGTGATGGTCGTTATTCAAAAACGACCGGTTTCAGAATAGATTACGGATGTAAATCCTCAATATCCTTGGGGTTATGTACTGAACAAAAATTCAGGCTATCCGTCATTTTACGGTTGACTAAGTACTAGGCGAAAACATCCGGAATGTGGGGACTTACCCCATAATTCCTCAGAGAGCCACAAAATTTGGCATGGTTCATTCTCATTCAAAACGATCTTTACAATTTCTCCGTCAAACGTCATCCGCTGATTGAC
>WGCR01000207.1 GCA_015493675.1 Anaerolineae bacterium | reverse complement strand
TACGCTCCTGCCGACCATGACGCCTGCGGCGACTGCGACGGCTACAACGCAGCCGCCACCGCCTTTGCCCGCCACGGCCACATCCACGCCAACAGCAGCGCCTCCCCATACATCGACGCCAACCCCCACAGCCTCGCCATCGCCCACCAACACGCCTTTGCCGACAGTGACGCCCTTCCCTGCCTGCCAGTTGCGGCTTGAGCATACCATTGCCATCGGCCCGCATCCCAAAGGCGTCGCTGCCTGGCCTCCCGGGGCGATCGTGGGCATGCAGGACGATAGCAGCCTGACGATTGTGGAAAATGATGGACAGGTTAGCCGCATCCGCACCAGCGGCAATGGCGCCAACGCCGTCGTTTATAGCAACGGTTTGGGATACATGGTGCACCGTAACAGCGCCAACGTCAGCGTCATCGATTTCAGAGCCCGACAGCAGATCGCTGTCATCCCTGTGGGCAATCTACCCTGGGGCGCCGCTGCTAACGAGAATCGGCTCTTTGTTGCCAATTTCGGCGATCGCACCGTCAGCGTTGTGGATCTCACTACCAATCAACCTGTCGCTACAACGGCGATTCGCTCCATGCCGGCGTTGGTGGCGGCGGGTTCTGATCGGGCTTATATCACCCATCTGGACGGGTATATCAGCGTCATCGGCAGCAACGGCGCTGTGCTGGACACTTTCGGGCCATTGCCAGACCACAGCGCCTTTGGCGTCGCCCTGGATGAAGCGCACCATCGTCTGTTTGTCAGCAATCGCCAGGGGCGCGAGATATTGGCGCTGAACAGTGACACCGGAGAGGTCCTCAAACGCATCTCCGTCTCCCCCAACGTCCCCTACGCCCTGACATACGCGCCAGCTACGAATTTGCTCTACGCTGTGGATGCCGTCAACAATCGGATTTTGGGCATCCAGCCTGAACGGGGTGAGGTTTTCGCCAATCTGGGCGTCAGCCGCCAGAATGCGGATCATGGCGGGCAGGGTTTGAGCGCCTCTGAGGATGGCGGGTTGCTCTATGTTCCCGCCTATGATGCGAGAGCCCTCGATATCCTGAGGGCCAGCCGTTGCCCTTGAGCATCGGCCATTTACGACAGAACCCCCGGAGCAACGCACGCTTCGGGGGTTATTATTTCAGTCTGTACGCAAAAACGAAAGCCCCCGGAAAAACTTCCGGAGGCTTGAAGTGACCCGCCAGGGACTCGAACCCCGAACCCGCTGATTAAGAGTCAGTAAGTTCAGAATCAAACGCAACGCCAGAAAAGCGTATGGATTATCCTATCCATGCGCTTTTATTATTTTTGGCGAGGGTCTGTATTTTATCATATTTTTCTCGCAATTCTGCCAAACGGAATTGCGA
Source organism: Anaerolineae bacterium (assembly GCA_015493675.1). Lineage (GTDB taxonomy): Bacteria > Chloroflexota > Anaerolineae > J102 > J102 > M2005. The sequence continues at coordinate 6,124 of WGCR01000207.1, read as the reverse complement.
ATAGATGCGGGTGGTGGAGATGTCCTCATGGCCCATGAGTTTGGCGAGGCTGAATTCATCCCCGCCCTGCATCATCCAGTTCTTGGCGAAGGCGTGCCGGAAGCGGTGGGGGCTGACGGGATTGGTGATCTCCGCCTTTTCTCTCAGGCGACGGATGATCTGTCTCAAGCCGCTTTCAGTGAGTTGACCGCCCCTGAAAGTGGGAAAGAGATAATCCCCCTTCGTTTCCGGCCGTTCTTCCAGCCAATCCTCAATTGCGGATGCGGTCTGGCTATCGAAAATGACAAATCGTTCTTTGTCGCCTTTTCCACGGACGAGGGCTATTCTCTGCTCCAGGTCAACATCGGCTAATCGTAGATTGCGCAACTCCGAGGACCTCACGCCCGTGGAGACGAAAAACAGGACGATGGCCTTGTCTCGGGAGTAATCGACGACATCGAGCAAGGCGTTGATGTCATTCCTGCTTACGTCCCTGGGGATGTGGCGTGGCCGTCGGGGGAGGCGGATTCGGGCCATAGGTGAGCTTTCCAGATAATCTTCTTCTGCGAGCCAGTTGCAAAATCGTTTGAGGGCGCGCCCGTAAGCCAGGATGGTTTCAACCGTAATAGAGCGTTCTTCTGTGGGACGGCCTGTGTGGTGGGAATAGGGCTTTTGGGTCTGTAACGCGGCAAAGTATCGCCGCAATGATGGAACCGTGCACATACCAGACTCATCGTCCTGGTTCTGCTGAAGCTCGAACGTTTGATAGTGGTGCAAGACTCCCGTGTACCACGAAATCGTTTTTTCTTTCAATCCCGCCGCCCGGCAGGCAACCTCAAACTCCGCAATGAGATTTTCGAATTGCTTTTTCTGCATTTGCTGCACTCCTTAAATTGTTTCAGTGACGGCGTCCTCTACGAAGCCGTAGACGGTGTCGTAGAGGACACCGTTGACGGTAGCGTAGAACCGTCAGCATACACCCTTTGTTGAAATTTCCCAAGCATTCCCAGTTTGCCCCTTACCCATTCTTAACTCCGCGAGGTGGAGGTCATCATGTCAACAGGATTGCAAATTCTTTACCATGACAAGCAGGTCATTCCCTATCGGCGGGAGCTTCGTCCGCTTTTGGGAAGCGTCAATGCCACAATTCTTTTCCAAGAAGCCGTCTATCTGCACGGGTTGAAAAATGAAGATTTTGACAGCGAGATTAAGCCGTTCTATATGTTTCGTATTCCTGCCCCAGGTCACGATCGGTACACAGCCGGTCAGTCCTGGGTGGAACTGTTGGGGTTTTCACCACGCGAGTTTGATGGAGCGATTAAGAAAATTGGCACGAAGATTAGCATTCGTAAAGACGATCCGCTGGAAGTTTTGGCTAACGCATTAAACAATGCTGATCCGCGTGGTCTTATTGTGTATTGGACAAATGCAGACAGGATGACTTATTACCTGTTAAATGTGCCTTTGGCTGAGCTTGTCGTGGAGTTCAGTTACAACATTTTTCAACAAAAATCGGACTGGACGTGGGAGGATGCAAGACGTCAATTTAAGGATTTTGTAAGCGGAGAATTGGAAAAAGCTAATCAACAAAAGCGCAATTACGTAATTGCAGAAAATGGCGATCCTAATCAACAAAAGCGCAATTACGTAATTAACAAAAGCGCAATTACGTACTTCGCGAAAGCGCGATTAGTAATAAATAAGGAAGTACAGAAAGACATACAGAAAGACATACAGAAAAACAAACAACAACACGCGAGCGATCAGGGTGACCTAATTACAGAAAATGCAGAAAAATCATCTGATGCTGTTGTTGTTGCTGAAGATTTCTCGTTGGAGGATGCTTTTCGTCTGGCTGGAATAAAAGCCCGAACCGCGAAGAGAATCCCTGACGCCTGGAAGGGCGCTACGGGTGAGGACATAACGCCCGATGATGTTCTGGCGTGGCACTTTTACCGTGAGGCCGAGAATTTGAATTTACCCGCGGGCCGGAAACTTCGACCTGCGTTTGTCATTGCCAGCCTGGAGGCGGGCGACCGCGCGGACGAGGAATTTTACGAGCGGGCGCGCGAATATCTGGCCGACCTGCAAGCCGAGCAAGCCGTTGAAGACCTGGACGCGTCGGCGGAGCCTGACAGCCCGGAGCTTTCTGGCCTGCGCCGGGCGCTGGAAGCCTATGTCCCGCCCGTGGCGGAGATCGGCATCGAGGCCCTGGACGCCATGAGCAGGCGATTGCCGGAGATCGCCAAAGCCCTGCACGCCCGCGGCGTGACTCCCGTCGACCTGAATGACCTGCACCTGTATCTCGCCTACACCGGCCAGTCTGTCCCGCGGCCCGAGGACGTGGCCGAGACGCTGGCGGGCGCTGGCCCTGATTTTCAGAGCTGGCGCGAGCGCAAGGCAGAGGCGGAGCGCTTATGGCGGCATATCGTGCAGCAGTCGAACATAGCAAGACCCGGGTCCGCCATTGACCAGGCCATGCGGCGGGCCAAACCGGTTGACCTGAACGGCTCATTGGTGGTCATGGGATCAACCGACCTGCAAGTGTATTTCCAACGCATCTGGCCGCGCAAGGCTGCGGCGATTCTTTCTGAGACCGATTTTCCCGAAGATTTACCCATTCAGTTTATCCCCCAATAAAAAAAGCCGCTGAGATAAGGCGTATCCCAGCGGCTTCCCGGCGGAGACGTAAGTCCATTTACGGAGACGTAAGTAAGTCCTGGCAGGGACGCGAGTCCCTGCGGAGACGAGACTTATACTCCAACCGAGCCCAAAGACACTATACAACGGGCTTGCGTTTCCGTCAAGAGCAAATCCCCCCGGAGATGCAAGTCATGCGCAAAATTATTCCCTACCTGATTCTTTTCTATGGCTTATTTCTTGCCGCACTGGTTCTACGCGGCATGTTGGCGCCGCCCCCGCCGCCCAAACCGCCCAGTGCATGGGAGTTGTTTTGGAAGCATTATGGCGGATGGGTGGCCGCAGCGACTATCGTCATGTTGGCTCTGGTGCAGATTGCGATTGGCGTTGGCATTCTGGGCGGCGTGCTGGTGCTGCTCAAGAAGGGCTGGACCATCTGGGCGCATTCCGTGGGACGCTCCGGCGGGCTGGCGCCCATCATTCGCGACAAGCGCGGGGAATGGCTGGACGTCAATCCCGAAGGTGCGATCATCGCCGCGGCCATTGCCGCACACGCACCCAAAGTCACGGCGGCGATGGCCCGGAACATGATGGATTCAGTCGTCGGTGCGGGGCGCTGGAGCGTGCAGGACGCCCCCTTCGAAGAGCCGATGGACGTTCCCTACGAGGTCGTGGATGAATTTCGGCCCGACATGGTGGACGCCACGGGCCAGGACGCGCAGCATCACCTCTTCGTCGGCCCCACCGGTTCAGGCAAGAGCGTGGCCGCTTTCTCCGTGCTGGACGAGATGAAAAAGCAGCAGCCCGACGCCGACTTTTACATCTTCGAGCCGGGCGGCGTGGAGTGGAAGGCCCAGGCCGCCGCCACCACATTCGATGACCTGTTTGATCTGGTGAAGCACTTTCACGGGGAGATGCGGAAGCGCCAGCAACTGCTGGCCGCGCACCCCAGTGCGGTGCACGCGTTCGAGCTGGGTCTGGCGCCTGTGGTTCTCTTCATCGAGGAGGCGGGGGCGGCCCTGGACTATTACAAGCTTTCGCCGGGCGGCAAGAAGCTGGCCAATGAGTTCCTGCTTTACCTGCGCAACCTGCTACGAGAGGCCCGCAAGACCGGCATCGGCGTCACCCTGGTCACGCAATCGGCGATGGCGGAGACCTTCGACACCCAGGTGCTGGACAACATCACCCATGTGTGGCTGCTGACCAAAGGGGCATCGCCCAAGCTGCTGCGCCGGTGGGGGTTGACCGATGAATTTCGCCGTTTGAAGCAGGCGGGCCTGCTGGCGGATCGTCCCGGGTTGGCCTATGAATTTCACGCCCGGCGTCTGGTGCAGTTTCCCAGGCGGGAACGGCCCATGTTGGCGTTGCAGCCGCCGAATTTCGACCGGATTCGTAGCGGTTCTGGAGCGGTACGCAGCGGTACGTCCAACGGTTCTGGCGGTACGTTCAGCGGTTCTGGAGCGGTACGTGAACCGGTACGTACCGGTTCTGAACCGGTTAAACCGCAAAAAAGAGAAAAAAACAGCGGTTTTTCGGGAGATTCCGACGTACCGGTACGTACCGGTACGCAAGACGCCCGAATTGTCCAGTTTGATCCAGTTCGCTACATCCGGCAGCTGGTCTTGCGAAGCGAGCAGGAAGGCACCAGGGCGGTCATTTCCCACCAGTCCGCTCGGGTCGTTTATCGAGAATACCAGAGAGCGGGCTCGATCAAGGGCCTGCAACGGCAACTCTGGCCCGGCGTCACGCCGGGGGGGCACCGTTTCTACTGGATTCGGGACATCATTGAGCAGTTCGAGGACAGGGAGCGGTCCCGGCCCACGGTGAACGTTCTCTTTCCCGACAGCAGTAGCAAAAATCGCAAACAACAGCGTCGGCAGTAAGGGCGCTGATTGTCATACCGAGCCCCGTTTCATTCATTCGCCGGAAGTTCCGGCAAAGGAGACAAACCCATGTCCTGGCAAGATTTCAACCGACTGATTGACGAACGCAACACCGACATCACGGCCTGGATGACGGCGATCCGGGCCAATCCCAACACGCCCGAGGATGCGCTGAAAGTGGCGTTGCTGAACATGATTCAGCGTGAGGACGGCGAGATGCTGGAGAAGCTGACCGAGGTGGTCATCGCTCTGGTGCGCAATGCGGATGCGTTGCTGGACGCGCTGATGGAGCGAGACGGCTTCCCCGTAGCCATCGACAGCGAGCCTGTGGTGGTCATCGGAACGGATGATCCCCGTGCGGATTTTCGGGCAGTCATCCCCGAAGACGATTTTTCCGGCCCTGTGACGCTTCCCTGGTAAACGATGATGAGCAACCAGGCCCCGACCCAGGACGCCAAAGAGCAGGACAGTTTCTCTTTGGCGGACATGCTGGCCCACATGGACTTGATAGAGCTTCTGGATGCGTGGTTCGGCCATTGGTGGAACCGTCCCTTCTGGAAGGCGGAGAATCCTCTGGTCGCGTTTCTGGAAAATCTCACATGGCAGGGCCACAAGCGATTTGCGATTCCCCGAGCCGGAGACGTGAGCGGCTATGAAGCCGAGGTCTTCCTGCGCAATCACGGCGTGTACGTCTGGGGCCGGGGCTTCGACAGCGACAGCCTCTACTTCAACGTGAAGAAGGAGCAGGCGTCCTGGGCCGAGTACCTGCTGGCGCGTGAAGGCATCACCACGGTCAACACGCCTGTCGATCCCCGCAACAGAGTCTGGGCGGAGCGCCATGACGGCGCTCCCCCTGGCTGGGGGAGCAACAAGAAGACGATGGGCGATTTCATCATCGGCGTCTTCGCTTTCGGCTCGAAGGCTGCCATGCGGTATCAACCCCGTGGCCGCGAGTGGCCCACGGCTCCGGCGAAGCGTCCCCGCAAGACGGTACGGAAATCTTCCCGGCGAAGCCGAAGGCGCAAGAAGCAACAGACGACCATGCAGCGGCTGGCGTTTCAGGCTGGCCAGCGGATGAACCGGCGGCGTCCCCTTCGCCCTGTTCGCCCTGGTCAGCCACGTCAAAAATGACGTGGCCAGCTGCACCCACCAGACGAAGGAGCCATTTTATGCAAGCCACGTGTGAAAAATGCGGCAAGACCATCACTCCGGAGGATTTCAGCGCCGGGCGCTATTTCCTGTTCTGGATCACGCCCACGGTTCCTTCGGAGAGTCTGTATCTGTGCGAGGATTGCCGTGGGCTGTCCTGGCCCGAGCGAGAGGCGTTGTTCGACGCGTGGGCGGAGCGCCATGACTCTGGGCCAGCGCACAAGTCCCGTCCTGTCCGCAGGCGACGGGCGAAGCGGGCGCAGACGAAACCTGACGGATCTTCGCCGAAATCCCCTTCCCCCACCCCGGCGGCCCGTGCGTCCCAAAAGCGGACGAAGAAACAGCCTGCGGCTGCGAAGCGGGCCAACGGGAAGCCGAAGGCGGCGAAGCCTCGGGCCGACCAGGGAGACGCGCCCTGGTGGGAGGACCCGGAACGGAGGCGTCAGAAACTTCAGGAACTGGCGCAGATGGCC
>WGCR01000206.1 GCA_015493675.1 Anaerolineae bacterium | reverse complement strand
CACCCAGGCATCCAAATGCTCATCCGGAGCCCCATCGAATGAAAAAAGCGCGTTGCCTTCGCCCGAAAAACCCTCGTTCAACTTGACAACGGCCCGGCGCAACGCCGGATATTTCCGCTTCAGTTCGATCAGTGCATTGGCGGCATCCTGCTCATCCCGCAAATGCTCGAATCCATCCGGAAGTAAAACGCCTGCATCCTTGAAAAGCTGTCGGTTCCAGCTCTTGTTGCCCAGATGCACCAGATCTGGATCCAACGCATAGAGGGGCACGCCAAGAAGCACTGAAAGCCGACGTTCATGCGGCGTCGAATTAAAGCATTCCATGTAAGCTGAATCGGGATAGCGAATGTTATCGCGGATACGCTGGATAAGACGAGGCCGGGCCAATATCTTCTCGGAGAGAGAAAGCGAGGAAGCGTCATGGCAACTGAGCAGCGTCAGCCGATCGCGGGCGTGGGAGCCGGGCACGCCGGGCAAAAGATTGAGGAAATAGTCGACGATGGAGTCATCAATGGGTTCGCTAGTGACATAGATGACCTGCGTGCGCGGCAATTGCAACATCATCAGATAATACAAAAGGCGCTGTTCGTAATAGTTGATGCCCGGAATCTTGGCTAACACTTCCTGATCCAGCGTCAGGCTTGGGATCACAATCACCGTGCGCGGGGTGTGGCGATAGGGCAATACTTCTTCATACAAATCAAGCAGATGTGCATTGAACGCATTGAAACGGCGCCGAATCTTGGCTTCGGGCAACTGCATCAAATCGAAAATAGTTTCATTGAAAATAGGACGCATCATGGCATTTCTCTCGAACGGGAGGGGAGCGAAGGGAATTACACCCCATTATAGCCAAAAACAAAGAAGTAACAAGGGGAACGTTCGCGGAACAATCTTGTATTTTTGTCGTTCGGAAGACGTTGATTGATAATGGATGCATTCTTACCTTCACGACATGCGCCATTCCCCAAAAGGACGCCCCCCTGATGAATGATCCCTTAACAAAACTTTATGTCGAACTAACCACCGCCTGCAATCTCGATTGCGTCATGTGTGTGCGCCGCACCTGGAAAAACGAGGGGTACGGGCCCATGCGCTGGGAACTCTACCAGCAGCTCATCGACCAGCTACGGGACTTCCCTCAGCCGCCCACCATCCACTTTGGCGGCTACGGCGAGCCCATGACCTATCCCCACTTTCTGGAAGCCATCAAGCTGGCCAAAAGCATCGGCGCCCGGGTGGAGATGACCACCAATGGCACGCTGCTCACCCCGGCCATCGCCCAGGCCCTGATCGACCTGGATGTGGACAAGATCATGGTCTCCATCGATGGCGTTTCGCCCGAGGTCTACGGTGACATCCGGGTGCACAGCGATTTCAGGAAAGTTATCGGCAATTTTCTCGAACTCTACCGCCGCAAGCTGGCTCAGCGGGGCCGGGGGTTGCACAAGCCGGAAGTGGGCATCTCCTTCGTGGCCATGAAACGCAACATCGTCGATCTGCCCCGGCTGCCGCAATTAGCCCATCAGATCGGAGCCACCGAGATCAAAGTCTCCAACGTCGTGCCCTATTACCCGCAGTTGGCGGACGAAATTCTGTACGACGAAGCCCTCTACTCCCTGGCTTATCGCTCCTCGCCTGCCATCCCCGACATGAGCCTGCCCAAGATGAATTTGGACCAACGCACCACGCCGGCGCTGATGGAAGTCTTCAACTCCACGGTCAGCCTTAGCTGGAAACAAAGCAGCCTCAACCGCTACAACGATTATTGTGAATTCGCCCAGCAAGGCTACGCGGTCATCCGGCGGGATGGGGCGGTGGCACCTTGTCTGGAGTTGATGCGAGATCACACCGTTTATTTGCTGGGACGACCCCAACATGTCACCCATTACACCCTGGGGAATATCAGCGACCATTCGCTGCGCGAAATCTGGGAATCGCCCGAATACAGCGATTTTCGAGGTCGCGTGCGAGACTTTCCCTACTCGCCTTGTCTCACCTGCGGCGGCTGCGAGCGCTTCGAGGAAAATTACCAGGACTGCAACGAAAACAACGTCTTCCCGGTGTGCGGGCGCTGCCCCTGGGCCCAGGGCTTTGTGCAATGCCCGTAAGAGCGTAAACAAGTAAAACAGTAAACAGTAAAACAGTGTAACTGCTAACGTATCCCGGTTAACAAACCACACTTCGAGCCTTCGTGGCAGAATATTTTACAGGATGCCTGTATAGTTTACTTATGGGTAAGGAACAGAAGCGCATTTTCAGGCGTATAGCCACTGAACGCCCGCTCCCTAAAACAGCTCACCACGAAATCTCAGCCATGAAGCGACTTCTCACATCTAAAACCGAACACATTTTGCAACAGGAACGAGACCTGCTGGCCCGGCTGGAAATCGCGGCAGCGCGCCTGGACGCGCCTGCTGACGACCTCGCGACCATCGCCCGCGCCCGCCAGCAATTGGACAACCTCTTCCTGCTGGCCGTCATCGGCGAATTCAATAGCGGCAAGTCCGCATTCATCAACGCCATGCTGGGCGGGCCGTATCTCGAAGAGGGCGTCACCCCCACTACTAGCCAGGTCACCGTCATCGCCTGGGGGCCAGAACAGCGCCCGGTGCAGCTCGAACCCTATCTGCAACGGCTGGAGCTGCCCGTGGAATGGCTGAAAGATATCAACATCGTCGACACCCCCGGCGTCAACGTGGTCATCCAGCAGCACGAGGAGCTGACCCAGGCCTTCATCCCCCGCGCCGATCTGGTGCTGTTCGTGGCCTCGGCCGACCGCCCTTTCAGCAAGAGCGAGCGGGAATTTTTGGCCTTTGTACGGGATTGGGGCAAGAAAATCGTCTTCATCATCAACAAGCTGGACATCCTGGCCGACGAAGAGGCCGTCAACAAGGTCGTCGCCTACGTGCAAGAGCAGGCCCAGGAGCTGCTGGGCATTTCGCCCGAGATATTCCCGGTCTCGGTGAAATGGGCACAGGAGGCTAAATTCAATACTAACCGTCCCGGGGCTAAGTCCTTGCTGGAAGCCTCCCGATTCGCCCCCCTGGAGCGCTACATTCTGGAGCGCTTGGACGAAAAAGAACGCTTGCGCCTCAAGCTAGAAAGTCCTTTGGGGGTAGCTCAGCGCCTGGGAGATCAGTATCAGGCCGAGGTGCGCGAGCGCCTGCATCTGCTTGAGGAAGACCTGAAGACCATTCAGCACATCGACGAACAGTTGGAAGCGTATCAGCAGGATATGCGCCACGATTTCGAATTCCGCCTGAACCGGGTGGATAACATCCTGCTGGAGATGCGGGCCCGCGGCGACGCATTCTTCGAGGAGACCATTCGCCTGGGCCGCTTCCTCGATCTGATGAACGCCTCCCGGCTCAAGGCCGCGTTCGAGGAGCAGGTCATCGCCGACACCCCCTATCGCATCGAGCAGGAGGTGAACGAGCTGGTGGATTGGAT
>WGCR01000205.1 GCA_015493675.1 Anaerolineae bacterium | reverse complement strand
CTTCAAAGACGTGCCGAAAGAGCAGCAAGACGCAGCCTGGAAGTTCATCGAATTCCTGAGCCAGCCCGAGTATGCCGCCGATTTCAGCATCAACACCGGCTACATCGCCACCCGCCAAAGCGCCTACGACACGCAGGCCATGAAAGATTACATCGCCAAGACGCCACAGGCCGCAGCCACCCGTGATGCGTTGCAGTACGCGGGCAAAGAGTTCTCGGTGCAGGATCTGGGCGAAGTGCGCAACATCTTCCACGATTATCTGCAGAAAGCCTACAACGGCGATATGAGCGCCGCCGATGCCATGGCCGCAGCCCAAAAGGACGCGGACGCCGCCCTGGCCCCGTTCAAATAAACCACTCTCTCACCATCAGGGAGACAGCACCGCGCCTGTCTCCCTGATTTATTTTCAGGAGACGCCCATGAGTACAGCTTCTCCCCCGGCCAGACGCAAGCGGCGCAATCCGATTTTGCCTTATCTGCTGATCCTGCCCACTTTTTTCTTCGTGGTCATGTTCACCGCCTGGCCCACATTGCTGGCGATTTATCAAAGTTTTTTTCGGCAGCGCCTGAACATCGCAAAATTCCGGGAGCCGACCTTTATCGGATTGGGGAACTACACCACGCTTTTCAGTGATGACCGCTTTATTTTGGTGCTGAAAAACACCCTCATCTATGTCGTCGTGACGGCCCCCATCAGCATCATCCTTGGCTTTTTATTCGCCCTGCTCATCAATCGCACTATCAAGGGCATTGGTCTGGCCCGACTGGCGTTTTTTCAACCCACCATCCTGCCCATGGTCAGCGCCGCCACCATCTGGCTGTTTTTCTTCACCCCCGACTATGGTTTGTGGAACACCTTTTTACAACGATTGGGTTATAGCGGGCCTCAAAACTGGACGGGCAACCCCAACCTGGCCCTCATCGCCATCATGATTGTGGCAATCTGGAAGAATGCGGGTTATTACATGATTTTTTATCTGGCGGGCCTGCAAAACCTGCCCACCGATGTTTACGAAGCGGCCACACTGGACGGGGCCAACGGCTGGCAGATGCTATGGAAAATCACCTTTCCCCTGCTGCGCCGCACCACGCTGTTCGTCTCCACCATCGCCTTCATCGGCGCTTTCCAGATGGTGGATCACATCTTCGTGCTGACCAAGGGCGGTCCTAGCCGGGCCAGCACGCTGCTCCTTTACTATCTGTGGCAGATGCGATTCGAGAATCAGGACGTGGGCAAAGCTTCGGCCATCACCATCGTCCTTATCCTTTTCCTGCTGGTTTTCACCGTCACCAACTTTGCCCTCTCCGAGAAAAAAGAGGAGGAATCTCATGCCTGATGCAGTCTCCCCGCGCGGATTATGGGCCAAATTGGGCTACTGGGCGGTGTTGGCGTTCACCGCCCTCCTGGCGCTGCTATGGGCCGTGCCGGTCATCTGGGCATTCGTCGCCTCCACCCGGCCCGCGTCCGAGCCTCTTGGCCGGGGCGATGTGTGGTTCGGCAGCTCACTCACCCTCTCGAACTACGCCATGGCCATGTCGCTGGCCCCCTTCAAACTTTACTACATGAACACCATCATCATCGTCACCATGATCCTCAGTGTTCAGCTCATCACCATTACCCTGGCCGGCTTCGCCTTTGCTCACTATAAATTTATGGGAAAACAATTGCTGCTCTTCTTCATTCTGCTGCAATTGATGATTCCCACCACCGCCTTGCTGGCCCCCAACTTCAACACGATCTACCGGTTGCACTTGTTCGACACCCGCCTGGCCATCGCCATCCCCTATTTTGGCTCTGCCTTTGGCACTTTTCTCATGCGTCAGGCGTTTTTGGAAGTGCCGAGGGACCTGGTGGACGCGGGAATCATCGATGGCTGCAACTGGTGGCAACTCCTGCGTCACATCTACCTGCCCCCCTCGAAATCCATGCTGGTCGCCTTTGGGCTTTCTTCTGTGGCCTGGCACTGGAACGAGTTTCTGTGGCCGTTGGTGGTCACCAACAGCGACAAAGCCCGCCCCCTGACCGCGGGCCTGGTGCGTTTCACACAATTGGGCGAGATCGGGGCGCAATGGTCATTGCTGACTGCGGCTACGCTGCTGGTCATCGCTCCTCTGTTCATTGTTTTCCTCATTTTCCAACGCCAATTCATCCAGAGTTTCGTTCATTCGGGGCTGAAGTAGATAAAGATCGTCAAAGTCGACGGATGCGAAAGAAAAACCCCGAAGAGGCGGTCTTGATCAGCCGGGCCGCCTCTCTCCGGGAGTCGAAAGGGCTTTTGTTTGCTGTCTTCCTTCTGGGGCTGTAGGCCCGGGCTCATAGATGAAAGCGGCTGAAACCGTTTTTCTCTCAGCGGTCTACAGCAAGTTTGAGCCGCGTCCACTGCCGGAGGTGCGTTTCAATTTGGGGGCGAATTTGCGGTTTCTGCCAGAACCTGCCGATTGAAATCAGGGCCGGGGGCGGCCCCACCTTTTGTTCCTCCCCCGCTCCGCGACGAGCTTGGGAGAAGATAAGGAAGCTTGATTAGAGCCTGTTATGAACTTCTTGCCGAATTCTAATCATCTTCATATCATTCGCCTTTCGATTCGCCGCTGAT
>WGCR01000204.1 GCA_015493675.1 Anaerolineae bacterium | reverse complement strand
GAGGGGGTTGCGCCCGTTGTGGGTCTCGAAGACCTGGGTTTTGCCCCCGGCCAGCAGATGGCTGAGCCAATCGGAGCCATTCCCCCACATCGGCTCTACGGCCACGATCAGACCTGCATCCTTGATGGGCTGTAAATCCACCAGGCTTTTGATTTTGGCGATGTAAGCGGGTTTGGGATCGAAGGGCATGATCAGGCCCGCGCCCACCCCATCGTCGAACTTCATGCGGGCGACGTTGCTCATGGCGTCGGGAATGCGGGCCTCGATGGCTTTCAGGCCAGCGGGGGCGATGGCTCCGCCGTGGGGATCGCGCACCTTGAAGCCGTTGTCGCTGGGTGGGTTGTGGCTGGCGGTGATGTTGATGGCGCCGATGGCGTCTCGGGCCACGACGCTGTAAGAAATGACGGGCGTGGGCGTGCTGAATCCGGTGAAATGCACGGGGATGGCGTTGGCGGCCAACACTTCGGCTGCGGCCGCGGTGAAATCCTCGGCCCCAAAACGACGGTCGCCGCCCACCACCACGCCTTGCTGCACCTGCTCGGGCGAGTAGGTCTCTTTGAGATAATTGGCGAAGCCCTGGGTGCAGCGTCGCACGTTGTCGAATGTGTAATCTTCGGCGATTTTTCCTCGCCAGCCATCGGTTCCGAATTTGATTTTGAAGGGCATGAGTCTTGTTCCTTGAAGGTGAATAAATCAGATTACGTAACTGCCCAGGCATCCTGCCACGTTTTTGCCACGAAGGCACGAAGAAATCGACGACACGACGTATTTTCTTGTTTTTCTTCGTGTCTTCGTAAAACTTCGAGCCCTTCGTGGTTATCAAGTCGGATGCGTAAGCAGTTGCCAGATTACCAGTTGATGTTAGGAGAAGTGTGACTGGGTTCGACATCCTTCAGACGCTCGATATCCGCGTCCACCATCATCTCCACCAGCTCTTTGAAGGTGACTTCGGGCTCCCAGCCCAGCTCGCGGCGGGCCCTGGCAGGATCACCCACCAGCAGATCGACTTCGGCCGGGCGATAGTAGCGGGGATCGATTTTCACGTAGCGCTCCCAGTCCAAATCCGCGTGCTCGAAGGCGATGCGGATGAGTTCGCCCACGGTGTGAGTCTCACCCGTAGCCAGCACATAGTCGTCGGGCTGCTCCTGCTGGAGCATCATCCACATGCCGCGCACGTAGTCTTTGGCAAAGCCCCAATCGCGGCGGGATTCCAGATTGCCCACCCGCAGCTCGTCGGCCAGGCCCCAGACGATGCGGGCCACGCCCATCGAGACCTTACGGGGCAAAAACTCCAGGCCGCGGCGGGGGGATTCGTGGTTGAAGAGGATGCCCGAGACCGCGAACATATCGTAACTCTCCCGATAATTCACGGTGATCCAGTGGCCGTACACCTTGGCCACGCCATAGGGGCTGCGAGGCCAGAAGGGCGTGCTCTCCCGCTGGGGAACTTCCTGCACTTTGCCGAACATCTCGCTGCTGGAAGCCTGGTAGAAGCGAATTTTCTTGTCGACGATGCGAATCGCCTCCAGCATCCGCGTCACGCCCAGCCCGGTGACCTCGCCCGTCAGGATAGGCTGGCTCCATGATGTGGGCACAAAGGATTGGGCCGCAAGATTGTAGACCTCGTCCGGGCGGTGTTCTTCCAGCAGACCGATGAGGCTGGTCTGATCGATGAGATCGCCATGGACGATCTGGATTTTATCCTGAATGTGTTGGATGCGACTGAAATTGCTGGTGCTGCTGCGGCGCACGACGCCAACAACATCGTAGCCTTTTTCAAGTAGCATCTCGGCAAGATACGAACCATCCTGGCCCGTGATGCCGGTAATAAGCGCTTTTGGCATAGATCATACCTCGTTGTATGGATTATTTTTTCACTTTTGCACGCCAATCATCGAGAATGTCGGCGAGGGTTTGTTCCAATGGGATTTCGGCCCGCCAACCTGTGGTCAGGTGCAGGCGGGTGGGATCGCAGACGATGACGGGGGTGTCGGAGGGCCTCATGCGCTCGGGGTCGATCTCGGTGCGAATAGGAACCCTGCTCATGCTCAGCAGAATATCGAGCATCTTCTGGATGCTGACAGCGCGGCCACTGCCCGCGTTGTACACCTCGCCCGGCTGGCCGTGGGTGATGAGCAGCCAATAGGCCCGCACCATGTCCCGCACATCGGTGAAATCTCGACGGGCCTCGAGGTTGCCATGCCGTAGTACGGGCTCTTGCAGCCCCGCTTCGATCTCTGCGATCTGCTTGGCAAAGCTGGATGCGACGAAAATTTCTCGCTGGCCCGGGCCGATGTGATTGAAAGGCCGCACCCGCACTGCGTGGATGCCGTGGCTGTGATGATATTGCCAGCCCAACATCTCCTGGGCGATCTTGCTGACCGCGTAGGGTGAAACCGGGCGCAAGGGCGTTAGCTCGTCGATGGGCAGGTCCTCCGGCTCGATGGCGCCGTACTCATCCCCCGATCCCACCACCAAAATCCGGCCATCCAGCGCCGATTTGATCATGGCCTGAAACAGGTTGAGCTGGATGTGCACGTTCTGATCGAAGGTGAGCCAGGGATTTTTCCACGAGTAGGGCACAAAAGACTGCCCGGCCAGATGAAAAGTGTAATCGGGCCGCCAGCGGGCGATGAGCGCATTGACCGCTTCTTCGTCCTGCAAGTCGATGTGTTCATATCGCAGGCGCGACGAGTCGCTTTCGGGCAAGGGGAGCTTGTAGTAAACTGATCCCAGGATGTCCAGATCGGTTTCTTGCAGCAAATAACTGATGAGATGTTGGCCGACGAAGCCCGCCGAACCGGTAACGAGTGCGCGCATGGGGTGATTATACCAAAGGGTTGTCGGGATTGGGGATTGTTGCGAGGAGATTAGCGGCTATCCCCAATCCAGCTCGACCCAAACTGGTAGGTGATCTGAGGTCTGACGGGTGATATTGCTGTCCCAAGCCTTGCAGCCGGCCAGATGCTGGGCCAGGGGATCGGAGAGCAAGATGAAGTCCATGCGGGCCCAGAGCTCCTCCCCGGCGTCCCAGGTGGGCTGCGGATGGGCTTGGCAGGCGTCGGTATAGCCGCTTTTCAGCAGGCGGGGGATGACCTGGGCCTGGAAAAAGGTGAATCCCCGGGCCTCGGCCATGTTCCGGAACGCGGCCAGCGCCCTTTCATCGGGGAAATCTGCAGGATTGTAGGTGTTCAGGTCGCCCATGAGCACGTGAGGCTTGTCTCGGTCCCGTACTGTCCAGCTTAACGCCGAGCGCGCCTGCTCAGCCCGCACATCCTCCCGCTTGGGTTCCAGATGGGTGACATAGACCGTCAGCGGCGAATTGTCGGGCAACAGCACGCGGGTTTCCAGCAGCCCGCGCTGATTGTTGACCACGGGCGTGAGATGGTGCGCGGCCGCGGCCAAAATGGGCCAGCGACTGAGCAGGGCGTTGCCCGACATCACCTTGGGCAGCTGGAAGGCGTCTTTGGGCTGAAAAGAGGGACCGAAGACCACGTGCATACCCAGTTCGCGGGCCAGGAAGTCCAGGGCGGGCAGTTTTGCATCGGGCGAGGGATGGGGATGCAGCGCTTCGTTCAGGCCGATGATGTCCGCGTCCACCTCTCGCAGCGCTTCCGCCACCTGCTCGACGTTGGATTTCCCGGCATTGTTCTGCCAGTTGCGGATGTTGTAGGTAAGAATTTTCATATCGTCGACACAAACATAGCAATCTGTTATACTTTTATGGAAAAAGTTTTACTTTTATGAGAGGATTGCCATGAAAACAATGACCGTCTCACAGAAAGGTTGGGTTGTACTGCCAGCCGAAT
>WGCR01000203.1 GCA_015493675.1 Anaerolineae bacterium | reverse complement strand
GATTTGAATGGGGTGCGTCACAAAACAAGTTGAAGATGGACACACCCATTTGAATGTTGGTTGAACAGAAGTCCCATTTATCATAGGCGAAAACGGAGAACTTGCCAATTTTTATCAGCAAATAAAAACCGCCAGGATAAAATCGCTGGCGGTCAGGCGGGGAGGGAGGGATTCGAACCCTCGAGGGACCTTTCGACCCCTACCCACTTAGCAGGCGGGCGCACTCGACCGGACTATGCGACCTCCCCAAAATCTATTATTGACATCCGAGAACAGGAGGCGGAGGGTGAGGGATTCGAACCCCCGGCGCCGTCTCCGGCGCAGCTGTTTTCAAGACAGCCGCCTTCGTCCTCTCGGCCAACCCTCCGTGGACAGTGTCCCGGTAGGCGAAGGAAATAATACCATCCACAAGGAAAAATGTCAAAGAAATAATGGGGCGCGAGGACGCGTCAATGGCGACGATGAATCACTACTGTTTGACATTGCCAATGATTGGCTGTACTGAAAAAACCTTCAACACAGAGGCACAGAGTGCACGGAGGAAGAAAAACGCGGGTTTGGAGGAGAAATTCTCTGTGAACTGCCACTATTCTCTCCGTGTCCTCCGTGTCTCCGTGGTGAAATGACCTTTTTTCAGTCGAATCAATGATTGAATCCTTCCCGGAAGCGGCGGGGTTTCGTATCAATTGCCAGAGTGGTGTATCATGTGGCGACAGACTCTTTCATCCCCTATTCCCAATCGGCCTCATCTCATGAAAAGAATCCTCATTTTGATCCTGCTGACAATCGTCCTGTTGCTGGCGGCCTGCGCCGCGCCGGCGTTGCCTTCGCAGTCGCCATCCGCCACCATCCCCGCAACCCCCGCAGTCGTCGAGGTCCCAACCGGCGAATCCACATCCGCACAAACGCCCGATGCCGACCGTCCCATCACCCTGACCGTGCTTTACACCAACGACGAGCACGGGTGGTTCATGGGCAAGGAAGAAGGCCAGGGGGCAGCCAACATGATGGGATTGTGGCAGGAAAAATTCGGCTATGATCCGGCCGATTCCAGATTCATCGCGCTCAGTGGCGGCGACAACTGGACCGGACCCGCGGCCTCCACCTGGTTCAAGGGCGAAAGCATGGTGCAGGTGATGAACGCCATGGGCTACGACGCCTCGGCCGTGGGCAATCATGAATTCGATTTCGGGTTGGATATGCTCAAAGCGCGCACCGAACAGGCCGATTTTCCCTATCTGGCCGCCAATATGCGCAACAAAAGCAATGGGCAGATCCCGACGGAACTGGGCGTCCGGCCTTACACGATTCTGGACGCGGGCGGGGTCAAGGTGGGCGTCATCGGGCTGGCCAATGTGGGGACGCCCAAGGTCACCAATCCCGCCCATGTCAGCGGTTTCGACTTCGAGCCTTATGTCGAGACATTACAGGAGGTCGTCCCCCAGGCCCGGGCCGATGGCGCCGAGATCATCCTGGTTGCCAGCCATCTCTGTAACGAGGAATTGGGCTATGTCGCGCCCAAGGTCAAAGACCTGGGCATCACGCTGTTTGGAGGCGGCCACTGCCATCAGACATTGGAGAGAATGGCGGGGGGGGCAGTGCTGCTGGCCAGCGGCTCCTATCTGCAAAATTACGCCTGGGCAACCATCAGCTATGATCCGACGTCACAGCAGGCGCAGGCGCTTGATTATGGCGTGACGCCCAACATCGGCGGTCAGGCCGACGCGACGGTGGCGGCTATCGCCCAAAAATGGCAGCAAGAAGCCGACGCCTCCCTCAGCGAGCCCATCGGCTATCTGGCCAAAACCATCCCCCAGCGCAGTCAGGCCATGCAGGCGCTGATCACCGAAACCTGGCTGTTGGGCTATCCCAACGCCGATGTGGCCATCACCAATCTGGGCGGCATGCGGGATGATCTGCCCGCGGGCCCGGTAACCATGGCCAGCATCATCAGCGTCATGCCCTTCGATAATGTGCTGATAGACGTGAAATTGACTGGGGCGCAGCTCAAAGAGATCATCGCCGGGCAGGAAGGCCGGGCTGCTGTCGGCGGCATGCACCGCGAAGGCGCACGCTGGATTCTGAACAACGGCGAAATACTGGACAAGGAAACCGTTTATCATGTGCTGGTGAACGATTTCATGTACGCAGGCGGCGATCATTATGACAAACTGGCGGAATATGATCCCGACGCCTACAACACCAGCATCGACTGGCGGCAGCCGGTCGTAGACTGGATCATCACCCAGGACAGTACACCCGGGCAGCCGCTGGATGAGGCGGTTGCAGAATTGGGAAGTCAGGAATAGGCAGCAAAAAGCAGGAATCAGGAAGCAAGAAGCGGGGAGACCGGGCGTGAACGGAGCTGTCCACCGTCCCCGGTCTCCAGTCTTTCTCTACAATCGTAACTACCAACGTACTCGACTTTAGGCCTCAAGAAGCCACGAAGGCTCGAAGTTTTTCGAAGACACGAAGGGAAAAATACTTCGTGCCTTCATCTTCTTCGTGTCTTCGTGGCAAAAAAATGGTGATGAGACCTCAGTAGTCACCTACAATCGCTCGAAGCGGGCCTGGAAGAAGCGCAGGTATTTGGGCTCATAGACCATCTTCAGGCCGCGGGCGCTTTCGCGTTTGTCCCATACTGCCTTGACCGACTCGGCCACCACATCCATGTGCGCCTGCGTGTAGACCCGACGAGGAATGGTGATGCGCACCAGTTCCAGTTTGGGATGACGGTGGGCGCCTGTCTCAGGATCGCGGCCGGCGCTGACCACGCCCCGCTCCATGGTGCGCACGCCCGAATCGATGTAGATATCGGCAGCCAGGGTCTGGGCCGGAAATTCATCTTGCGGGATGTGGGGGTAGAAACGCTTCGCGTCCAGGAAGATGGCGTGGCCGCCGATGGGCTGCACGATGGGAATACCCCAATCCACCAGCAACTCCCCCAGATAACGCACCTGGCCCACGCGGGCCCGCACATAATCGTCCTGCACCGCCTCGGTGATGCCGATGGCCAGGGCTTCCATGTCGCGCCCCGACATGCCCCCGTAAGTGTGCAGACCTTCGTAAATCACCACCATGTTGCGGGCTTTCTCGAAAACATCCTCGTCATTGGTGGCCAGCCAGCCGCCGATGTTGACCAGATTGTCCTTCTTGGCCGACATCCAGGCGCCGTCGGTGTAGCTGCAAAATTCCTTCAGGATCTCGGCGATGGATTTATCGGCGTAACCCTCTTCCCGCTCCTGGATGAAGAGGGCGTTTTCCATCATGCGGGTGGCGTCGAGATAGACGCGAATGCCATAGCGGTGGGCCAACTCGTAGACAGCCTTGATATTGCCCATGCTGATGGGCTGCCCGCCCGCCATATTCACGGTGCCCGCCACGCTGACGTAGGGGATATGCTCCGGGCCGACCTTATCGATAAGCGCCTGGAGTTTATCCAGATCGATATCCCCCTTGAACGGATGCAGGTTGGTGGAATCATGAGCTTCATCGATGATCACATCCACAAAAGTCCCGCCCGCCAGCTCCTGATGCAGACGGGTGGTCGTGAAATACATGTTGCCCGGGATGAAATCGCCCGGCTTGATCATGGCCTGGCTGATGAGATGCTCGGCCCCGCGGCCCTGATGGGTGGGCACCACGTGCTTGTAGCCATAATAGGTCTGGATGGCCTCCACCAGGTGATAGAAATTGCGACTGCCGGCATAGGCCTCATCGCCCAGCATCAGGCCCGCCCACTGGCGATCGCTCATGGCGCTGGTGCCGCTGTCGGTCAGCAGATCGATGTAGACATCTTCGGATCGGAGGAGGAAAGTGTTGTAGCCCGCTTCGGCCATGGCCCGGGCCCGGGCCATGGCCGAAGCGGGCTACAACACTTTCCTCCTCCGATCCGAAGATGTC
>WGCR01000202.1 GCA_015493675.1 Anaerolineae bacterium | reverse complement strand
GACCCAGTCCTCTGCGGGGGCTCATGAGGTTGCTCCTTCGGGCTCGGGGGAAAGAACGCCATCCCGAATCAATAGTTCTTCTGTCAATTGCTGATAAGCGCGGGCGCCGGATGAATTGGGGGCGTAGGTGTTGACCGGTTCGCCATAGCTGGGCGCTTCTCCCAGACGCACGTTGCGGGGAATCACGGTTTTGAACACCAACTCCTTGAAATAGCCGCGCAACTCATCTTCGACCTGACGGCTGAGTTTGTTGCGGGCGTCATACATGGTGAGCAGCAACCCCACAATGCGCAAGGCGGGATTGATGCTTTTGCGCACCTGTTCCACAGTCGTCAATAATTGCCCCAGCCCCTCCATGGCCAGATATTCGCTCTGGACGGGGATGAGCACGCCCTGGGCCGCGGCCATGGCGTTGACCGTGATCAGACCCAGACTGGGCGGGCTGTCGATGAGAATATAATCATAGCGATGCAAGGTGGGGGTCAGGGCGTCGCGCAGCAGAAAACTACGCCGATAGGGATCGCTGATGGCCTCGACCGCCTCGGTCTCCAGAGCGGCCAGGGCGTGAGAGCTGGGGGCGATGTCCAGTCTCATGCGATTCGTGAGCGTGATCACATCCGCCAGATCAGATTCACCGCTGAAAACATCATACAGCGAGCGGGGCAACTGACTGGCTCCCAGGCCCAGAGAGCTGGTGGCGTTGGCCTGGGGATCGATATCGATGATGAGGACGCGCTGGCCTGCGGAGGCCAGATAGGCGCCCAGATTGACGGCGGTCGTGGTTTTTCCCACGCCGCCCTTTTGGTTGGCAATGGCGTAGATTCGTGTCATGGTCCTGGATGAGCCTGGATGTATGCTTCGACTTCATGGCGGTGGGGGATGCCGCTGAGGCCCACGCCCTCGATGCTGAGGCTGGCGGTGACGTTGGCAAAATAGGCAGCCTCGATGGGGGATTTGCCGCTAAACGCTTCGATGAGAAATGCTGCG
The DNA here is from genome assembly GCA_015493675.1 of Anaerolineae bacterium. Lineage (GTDB taxonomy): Bacteria > Chloroflexota > Anaerolineae > J102 > J102 > M2005. The sequence goes on along the minus strand of WGCR01000202.1, from coordinate 1,320 downwards.
GTGAAGGTGTCGCCGGCGCCGGTTGTATCCACTTCTTTTGCCGGACGAGTGTGAACATGACAACGCCGGCCCTGGTGATAAAGCACGCAACCTTTGTCTGCTTTGGTAATGGCCACCAGTGGCGCGGTGTCGATGATGACGGGAAGGATGCTGAGATCGCCGATCAGATCGAGGTCGGAGAAAACAATGCTGTCCAGATAAGGCAAGATGCGGCCGGAACTATACCAGGGAACGGCAAACACCCGTCCTTTGTCATCCCATTCGCGCATCCAGCCCTGAGGAATGGCTGCCAGTTTGTTCCGGGCGGCTGGCGCAATGGCCGGATCCACTTCCTGCGCCACGGGCGCCAGCAGCAGTACATCGGCATTGATGATTTCGGGCGGCGTCTCCGCGGCCATGATGGGAGCGGCCACCGATAAAAGCTGTTGTGTCCGGATTTCCTTGTAATAGACGTTCAGGAATGTGGTGTAAATATCAGTAAGCAGGTTGATTACCCGGATTCCCTCATCCTCCAAAACTCGAACATCGTCCGGATGGGCGCGAGTGAGCACCGAGACATCAGCGCCTAACCGCCGTGCAGTAACGCCCGCATAGCTTACCGCGCCGCCAATGGTGTACCCATTATCGGTAATGTCGCGTGTAAGATGTCCGATGATTGCGATATGCACGTGGACCAGGCTCCTGGAGGGGTGGGGGATATTGTCTGAAATTGTAGCACAAAGCCGGGCCGCTTCGTAAATGGCGCTTGTACAACGGTGCAAAGGGCGTCGCCCCGGAAGGCAAAAGAAAAAGGCCTGCCGAAGCAAGCCTTTTGGGTGTGTTGGATAGAGAAGCTGGCGCTACCAGTTTTTACGGAAGATCACGGAGAAAGAGTTGTGGAAGAGGGTGTTGCCGCCGCCGCCATCGGCGCATTGAGCTTCATCTGTGAAAGCGGAATCAAGACGCTGGGTGAAATCAGTGCTGGCGGGGTTGACGCCATCATTCGAGATGTAAATGGTGTAGCCGCCGTGTTTGAACATGTCAAATGTTACATGACCGTCCTCGGGGTTCATCAACCAGTAGTCTTTTAATTCCGTGCGTCTTTTTTCGATGATGGCGCCGGGATTGCCTGCGACAGCCTGGATGACCCAGACGCCGTTGACGCCATTGCCGTTGGCGTCCACCACCCGAACGTAGATGTTATGCTTGCCGCGGTTTTCGCAGGGGTTCAGGCGGCGCACTTCGATCAGGGAGTATTGGGTGGCGGGTTTGGGCGTAGCTGTAGGCTGTGCGGGAGCCGCGGCCACAACATGCACCACCTGTCTCTTATACACATCTCCG